>DASYSN010000216.1:0-23293 GCA_036003305.1 Thermoanaerobaculia bacterium | reverse complement strand
TGGCCTGGGAGCGCCTGAACGGTGAACTCCGCCGTCTGTCCCTGCTGGATCTGATCGATGTCGCTTTCGCCGACCTGCGCCAGGATCTGCATCTGCGAGAGGTCGTTCGCGATCAGGAAGAGCTGCGGCGCCGAAAGACTCGCGGCGACCGTCTGCCCCTGCTGCACGTTCTTCTCGACGACGACGCCGTCGATCGGTGCATAGATGTTGGTGTAGGCGAGGTTCTGCTTCGCGCGATCGAGCGCGATGCGCGCCGACTTGACGGTCGCCTGCGCCACGTCCGCCGAAGACTGCGTCTGCTCCTCGGCGCTGCGCGCCACGAGTCCGTCGTTCATCAACTCGCGGTTGCGCGCGTAGTCGCGCGAGGCCTGCACCGCCTCCGCTTCCGCCTTTTCCAGATTCGCCTGCGCGTCGCTGACTGCCTGCTGCGCGAGCGTCGGATCGATGCGCGCGAGCAACTGTCCTTTCTTGACGTGGTCGTTGAAGTCGACAAGGAGCTGCGAGACCTGTCCCGAGACCTGTGTGCCGACGCTGACCGTCGTCACCGCATTCAATGTTCCGGTCGCGGAGACCGTGGCGTTGATGTCGCCCTTGGACGCCTGCCCGAAACGGTAGATGGTCTGGTCCTTGGCAAAGGCGACCTTATGCACCAGCATGCCTGCGATCGCGAGAATCGCGATGATGGCAATGGTGATGATTGATCTCTTGCGGTTCATGGTCGTTCCTCCGTTCACGCTGTTGGTAACGACCAGGGATGGGTCCAAGTTTCTTGAATTCAGCCACTTGCACGTGCACGTCATGAATTGCACGTCCGCGTAACGAATGTTGCATGATGGGTCTGCGATGTACCGCCCTCTGACGCGTCGCGAGATCGCGATCATCTTCGCGTTCTGGACGTTGCTCGCGGTGCTGTCGTCGGTGAACTGGGTAGTCGATCCGCGGGGACCCGGGTTCCGGCCGATCAACCCGAGCGGGCCGATCGGCGTCGCGTTCCTCGAGTCGTGGACCTGGGCAGCGTTGACGCCGCTCATCTTCCGGCTCTCGAACCGCTTCTCCCTCCGCCGCGTGGCGCTGCTGATCGCAATCGGATTCGTCGTCTCCATCGGCGTTTTCCTGCTCCTCGGTTACGCGCGTGAGCTGCTGATGGCGCCGGCGCGCTACCGCGGGCCTCACGGTCTCGCCGACGTCGCACGGTTCCGGTTCGTTCCACAGCTCCTCTTCTATTTCGCGATCCTCGCGGCCGGGTACGCGCGCGAATACTTCCAGCGCGATCAGGAACGGCAGGCGCACGCGGTGCAGTTGCAGGCGCAGCTCGCCGAGGCGAGGCTCGACGCGTTGCGGATGCAAGTGAATCCGCACTTTCTCTTCAACACGCTGAACGCCGTTTCGGCACTGGTTGACCGCGATCCGGCGGGGGTGCGCAAGATGATCGCGCGGCTCAGCGAACTGCTCCGGACCACGATCGACAGCAACGCGGCGGACGAGGTTCCGCTCCGGCAGGAGCTCGAGCTGCTCGACCGCTACGTGGCCATCATGGAAGTGCGCTTTCAGGGGCGGCTGCGGATCGAACGTGACATCGATCCGGCCGTGCTGGACGTCCGCGTTCCGAATCTCATCCTGCAGCCGATCGTGGAGAACGCGCTGGAGCATGGCGCGAGCCGTGCGCTGGGAGAGGGATTCGTGCGCATCGAAGCGCGCCGCGACGGCGACTCGCTGCTGATCACGGTGCGCGACAACGGCCCGGGCGTCGCGGCGGGTCGCGAGGGCGTCGGCCTCGGCAACACGCGTGCGCGTCTGGAGCAGCTCTATGGCGCGCGCGGAGCGGTGCGCTTGAAAAACGCGGAAGGAGGCGGCGCGATCGCCGAGATCGTCGTGCCGCTGGTTCGATGAGCAATCGAATTCGTGTCCTGATCGTCGACGACGAGCCGCTGGCGCGGCAGCACATCGCGGACCGGTTGGCGCACGAGGATGGTGTCGAGATCGTCGGCGAAGCGGCAAACGGACTCGAGGCGGCCGCGCGAATTCGCGCCCTTCATCCCGATCTCGTCTTTCTCGACGTGCAGATGCCGGGCATGGACGGACTCGACGTCGTCGACACGATCGGCGCGGACGAGATGCCGCTGACGATCTTCACGACCGCGTTCGACCAGTACGCGTTGAAGGCGTTCGATCGCGCCGCGGTCGACTATCTCCTCAAGCCGTTCGACGACGAACGGTTTTCGCAGGCGTTTCACCGCGCGCGGAAGGTGCTGGAGTTGCGTGAAGTCGACCGCATCACGCACCGGCTTCGCGACCTGCTGGAGGAGGATCATGCCGCGGAGCGCCCGCGGGAGTTCGTCGACCGCATCACCGTCGAGAGCCGCGGGCAGGTGCGCGTCGTCATGGTCAAGAACATCGACTACATCACGGCGAGCGGTCCGTACGCGGAGCTGCATGCCGGCGGACGGACGTTCGCGGTCCGCGAGCGGATGCAGATTCTGGAAGAGCAGCTCGATCCCGCGGTTTTCTTCCGCGTTCACCGCTCCGCGATCGTGCGCGTCGACCGGATCGACGCCATGCTCCGGGCGCCCGGCGGCGACTACTCGGTGCGGCTGAAAGACGGGACCGTGCTGAGCGTCAGCCGGTCCCGTCGCGAAGCGCTGGAGAAGCGCATCGGCGCTGAAACGTAAGTTACTGCTGGCGCTGTCCCTGCTGGGCGGCGCGCTCGGCTTTCATCTTCTCCCACTGCGCGTTCTGATCCGCCGTGAGCTCCTTGGCGATCTTCGCTTCCTCGGCGGTACGGAGCTCCTTCATCTGGGCGCGCTGCTTGTCCATCGCCGGTTTCAGCGCGTCGAGCTTGGCCGTGTCATTGGCCTGCTTCGCGTCCCAGTACGCCTTCATCGTCGTCGCTGTCTCCGCAAAAAACGCCGCGTTCTTCTCTCGCGTTTCTTTCTGGATCGCGTCGATCTTCGTCTTCTGCGCGTCCGTGAGGTTCAGCGTCGCGCCAAACCGTTCGGTGAAGCTCATCATCTGACGGCCGCGATGGCCGCCGCCGTTTGCTGCCTCCTGCGGCGCCGCGAAGGCGAGCGAAGCGCCGAGAAGCGTGACTGCAATTGCGGTTACGAACTTCCTCATCTGGTGTCTCCTATGACTGTCGTGATGAACGAAGTACGACATCACAGCCCTTTCGCTGAACACCAGAAACAAGAACGCCGGCCCTCGCGGGCCGGCGTTCTTGTCTTGCGTTTTCGTGGACTGCTAGTTTTCCGACTTCTGCACTTCGCCTTCGACCTTCTTGAGGCGCGAGGTGAGATCGTCGATCGTCTTCTGCTGCTCCTGCACGACCTTCGTCAGGACGGCGACGATGTCGAGCGGCGAGAGGCTCTTGTGGCCCTTCATCGCGACGAGCTCGGGAACGTCTTCGGCGATGAAGCCGACGTGCTTCTCCGACGGGTCGACCTTGTAGTCGTACTTGACCGGAGCGAGCTGATCGAACGCTGCTTTCGCTTCGTCGGCGCCGAGGTCCGTGATGTTCTCCTTCAACGCGCGGCTCGAGGCGTTCGTCCAAACGCCGCCGGCCGTCAGGGCGGCGCCGCTGCTGTGCTGAATCGGGTTGGTCGGCGCGATCACGCCGATGCCGATGTTGCCGTTGAAGAAGACGTGGCGTGACGCGTTGTAGAACGCCGGCTCGAGCGTGGTGTTGTCATCCGCGAGGCTCTCGAGAATCACACCGACCGTACCGAAAGCTCCGGTCGAGTCGAACAGTTCAAAATTCGAATTGGTGGTCTGGTGTGAGTGCAGCCGCGCATTCGGGCTCGCCGTGCCGATGCCGACGTTGCCGCTGGCGGCGATGTCGACCGAGCTGGTCGGCGCGCCCGGGCGGATGCGGAACGGCAGGCGCGAGCCGCCGGTCAGGTCGCGCACGAACCAGTTGGCTTCATTCGCGCCGATGTCCCATGTCTGTGCCGTGAATCCGCCGCCGTTCGTCTGCTCCATGCGGATCGCAGGAGTGTCGGTCGCGGTGATGTGGAGGTTCAGGCCGGGGTTGTTGTTTCCGAAGCCGATCTTGCCGGTCGACGCCACGAACACTGAGTTCGTCGGCGCGGCCGCCGTCACGGTGAACGGCGTCTTCGCGTTCGTGAGGTCGTCGATCGAGAACTTGTTGGCGCCGCCGCTCGCCGAGTCGTTCGCGGTGAGCTGCCAGTTCACGTTCGGGAAACCGCTCGACGAGCTGGTGTCGTCGAAGTGAATGCGCGTGTTGTTTTCCTTCAGCTTGATCGTGTCGAAGCCGAACGACTCGTTGTTCACGCAGTCGAGACCGATGCAGGCGCTGCCCTGCACGATGATGTCGTCGGCGGTGACGACGTCCTGCACCTTCACGGGCGGCGCGACGCTCCTGCTGCCGGTGGCTGCCGATCCGGACGGAACCGACATCGTGTTCGGCGTGATGCCCCGCGGTGCTTCCGAAAGATCGGGCGAGATGAACGCGCCGTTGGCCACCGTGAACGCGCCCGACTGGTACGGCAGGTTGTTCAGACCGGCCGACGCCTGGATCCTCTCGATCGCCGCGTCGTCATTCGCTCCGCGGGCGACCGCGAGCTGGTGCTTCACGTCGGTGCTGATGTGCGGCACGACGCGCAGCTCGTACGTGTAGATACCATTCGGCAGCGCGCCCAGATCCTGGAGACGTACCATCGCGTTGCCGCTGAACTCCTTCGTCATCGTGAAGCCATTCGGCCCCGAGACGGTCAGAGTCACCGCGTCGTGTGCCGCGGTCGACTGCCACTCGATCGACGCCGGGGTCGCGATCATGTGGCCGACCGCTTCGTTCGGCGCGGCCAGAGCCGCAATCGGCAAGAGCAGGATTAGAGAAGCGAAAGTCAGCAAAGAAAGACGGTTACGGGCCGAAACCATAGTCATGCCTCCTCAAGGTAAGTTGTGAATACAGCGATTGGTGAAATGACCGTTGGACGTCGGAGATCACCCCTGGACCGGGAATTAGACAAATATAGATTCCTTTCCGCGGTTCGGCCACATCCAATTTGTAGAAAGAGGGAGACGGGCCGAAAAAGCCCACAATTCGGGACACGAATCTTCCGCCGGTAGAGCCGAGGGACTCAGGAGATCGCGGTGATCTCGTCCTCAACCAACTGCAGCCGGAACTCGGGCGGCGTCAGCATGTGCCGCTTCACGGCGCAGTGGTCCACGGCCCGTCCGAGCGCGTCGACGTACTTCGGTGGGAAGTTCTCGGGAAGCCGGAGTTGCACGTCGATCGTCGTTACCGGTCCGCCCGCCACCGCGCGGATCGGCTCGAGCGTCACGCCGAGACCTTTGGTCGAGAGCGAGCGCTCCTGGCAGAAACGGAGGGCGTAGAAGCCCATGCAGGTCGCGATCGAGGCGAGGAAGACATCGAAGGGCGAGGGGCCGCTGTCGCTCCCGGCGGGCGCCGGCTGGTCGGTGTGGATGACATGGTTCCGGACGGTTGCGTCGACCGCCACGCCGCCTGGGAAGCTGACCTCGATCTTCATGATCGATCACTATATGCCGGAGTGGTAATATAGTTGTGACGATGAGCACTCGAAGCCGTGTCCTGTCTCTCTCGCCAGACGCCCTCGACCTCGTCGCGGACCGGTTCCGCGTCCTTGCGGAGCCGCAACGGCTCCGCATCCTGCAGCTGCTGCACGACGGCGAGAAGAACGTGACGGAGCTGACCGACTCGCTGCAGACGACCCAGCCGAATGTCAGCAAACATCTCCGGATGCTCCAGGAGGCGGGACTCGTCGGCCGCCGGCAGGCCGGCAACACCGTCTACTGCTTCATCGCCGACCCGACCGTCTTCGACCTTTGCGACCTCGTCTGCACGTCGCTCTCCGAGCGGGTCGCCGCCCACGCGCAACTGCTCGCGGGGACGGGCCGCAAGCGGCGGTAACGACCCGTTGGCAGGCATCTTGTTCGCGCGTTTCGCGTGTTGCGCATTCCGCTCTTTCTTGCCATCGCCCTGATCTCCGCCCCGGCGCCGCAGCAGCGGCAGCCGATGGACGCGGCGCACGTCCTCGCGTTCCTGAACCGCACCATCGCGTGGGACGAGCGGCTCGACGCGCAGGGAGCGCTCGCCGACCAGCCGACCGACGTCCTCTACGTGAACGACAACCGCCAAATCGGAAAGCAGGTCGTCGATCTCACGTTCGAGGCGGCGAAAGCGGAGGCGCAGCTCCTCGCCGCCTCGACGCCGGCACCTGCCGCGCCGCAGAACGTCAACGCGCAGCGATTGCAGCGGATGGCGCAGCGCGCGTCGTCCGCCGCCGAACAACTGCGCCGCGAGGAAGCGCACCTCGCCGATCTGCAGCACAGCCTGAAGGCCGGCGACCCGGCGATCGCCGAGGCGCAGAGCCGGGTGGCGATGGCGCAGGCGAGGAACGACGCCGTGAGCGGCATGGTCGCGATCATGAACAGCTCCGCGGCGACCGCGGCGTCGAACGACCTTTCCTCGCAGATCGCCGCGCTCGAACAGAATTTTTCCGCCTCGGCCGCCGTGCGCAACGCACCGCTGCCGGTTGCCGCTCGCAAGCCACCGCCGTCGAGCGTCATCGGCCTGATCGGCGATGTCATCACGTTGGACCGAAAGGCGACCGCGCTCGAGACGGCGGCTCACGGCGCCGACCTCCTCCAGCGCGACGCCCGCGACTTCACCGCTCCGCTCGCGGCGCTCCTTGGCAGCACCCGGCAGCGAGCCGACGTGCTGATGAACGCGCCCGACACGACCGACGCCGCCGAGCTGCAGCGCCGCAAGCTGGCGCTCGATGCCTTGGCGCAGCAGTTCCGGCAGGTCAGCGCCGCCATGATGCCGCTCGTGAAGCGCCGCGTTCTCCTCGAGGCCTACAAGACGAACGCTGGGCGCTGGCACTCGTCGGTCACCGAGCAGCACCGCGAGGAGCTGCAGCGCCTTCTCTTCCGCGCCATCGTCCTCGGCGTGATGCTGCTGTTCGTCGTGGCGATCGCCGTCGTCTGGCGGCGCATGACGTTCCGCTACGTTCACGACGTGAAGCGGCGTCACCACTTCCTCCTGATCCGCCGCATCGTCATTCTCATCCTCGTCGCCGTGATCCTCATCGCGACGTTTGCCTCCGACGTCAGTTCGCTGACGACCTTCGTCGGCCTGCTCACCGCCGGCATCGCGATCGCGCTGCAGGACGTCATCCTGTCGGTGGCGGGGTACTTCGTGATCATCGGCAAGTACGGCATCCGCGCCGGCGACCGGGTGCGGATCGCGAGCGTGAACGGTGACGTGCTCGACGTCGGCCTCGTCTGGATCTATCTCATCGAGCTCGAGACGCGCGGGAGCGACCAGCTTCCGACCGGCCGGATCGTCGAGTTCCCGAACTCCGTCGTCTTCGACCATAGCGCCGGCATCTTCAAGCAGCTCCCCGGTACGCGCTTCCTATGGCACGAGGTGTCGCTCGTCGTCCCCCGCGACAGCGACTTCCAGTCGACGCAGTCACGCATGCTGAACGCGGTCGAAGGCGTCTACGGCGAATACGGCGACGTGATCGAGCGGCAGCACCGCGACATGGAGCGCCTCCTCAACACCACGACCACGCCGCCGCGCCCGCACAGCAGGCTGCGCATCGCGCCGACCGGCGTGGAGATCCGCGTCCGCTACCCGGTCGAGATCGCGAACGCCGGCGACATCGACGACCGCATCGCCGCCGCCGTCACAGAGGCGACGAGAACGTAGAATCTCGCGTCATGCATCCGAGCAGTCCGCAAGCGAAGGAGATGGCCGACGAGTCGATGGTGCGCAACCTCGCGGCGCAGGCGGTGGCGATCTGGCCGCAGGAAGAGCCGGTCTTCGAACGCCACCCGATCGGGAACGGCAACGTGCTCGACGTCGGCTGCGGCACGGGGGAGATTCTCGCCCGGCTCGCGGCGAAGTACCCGGAAGCGACGTTCGTCGGCGTCGACCTCGAGGATCCGCACCTCGCGCGCGCCGCTGAGCGCAACGCGGAGTTCGGCGATCGCGTCCGCTTCGAGCACGGCGATGCGATGTCGCTGCATTTCGACGACGCCTCGTTCGACTACGCCATCTGCCGCCACGTGGTCCAGGCGGTGCCCGACGCCGCGCGCGTCATCGCCGAGATGAAACGCGTCGTTCGTCCCGGCGGACGGCTGCACATCATCGCCGAGGATTACGGGATGCTGTGGTGCTCGCCGACGGAGTTGAGCTCCGACGGCTTCTGGCAGGTCGTCCCGCCGCGATTCGGCGCTGCCGTCGGCTGCGATCTGCAGGTCGGTCGCAAGACCTACACGCTGCTCCACGACGCCGGCATCAGCGACATCGCCGCCGACTACGTCGTCGTCGACACGCTACGCGTCGACCGCGAGATCTTCGCGCGCATCTGGGAAGCGTGGCGCGACGGCTACACCGAGTCGATCGTCCAGCATGGCGGCCTGTCGCGCGAAGAGGTCGACCGCCGCTGGCGCGAGATGATCGCCTGCGTCCGCGACCCGCGCGGCTACGCGCTCTGGCAGGTGCCGGTGTGGACGGGCGAACGGCCGCGTTAGCCGGTCACTCCACCATCAACTCGTCGACGTAACACCACTTCCACGATTCACCCGGTTGAAACGACTGCATGACCGGGTGCTTCGAACGATGGAAGTGCTTCGTCGCGTGTTTGTTCTTCGACGAATCGCAACAGCCGATGTGACCGCAGTGGAGGCACCGCCGCAGGTGAACCCACGTATCACCGCTCTGCAGGCACTCCTCGCAGCCGTTCGGTGTACGAGCGGGCGCATCGTCGGTGGTTTTCAGGTGTTCGCAAGTCTCCGGCATTTCAGCTCCTCCGCTCGAGCATGTCACGATCCCACTTTCCGCAGTCCGCCGCGGCGTCGTACGTTGACTGGCAGAACTGCAGGAGCGTCTCGGCCGGATCGTCGGCGGAGACGACGTCGTCGTAGTGCAGGTAGAAGCCGCCGAGCGGCTCGTTGTAATACGCGGCGGCGGGGGAGACGCGGCTGTCGCGGAAGCCGGGCGGCTCCGGGGCTGCGTAGCTATAGAAGGATGCGCGCGGGAGACGATGATCGCCCGGCCACCAGCCGACGCTGCTCACTTCGTGCGAGTACGCCTCCGCCGTGACCGGATCGGCGCCGGGACGCGACGGCGCGCGACGTCCGGAGAAGCGCGTCACCGCGAGGTCGAAGCTTCCCCAGAAGAAATGGACGGGACTGCATTTTCCGATGAAGCGCGCCCGGAAGCGCGTCAGCACCTCGGTCGAGAGCGCCACGATCCGCCAGAAGCGGAGAACGTATTCACGATCGTACGCAGCGTGCTGAGTGTCTTTGTCGAGGGGAATCGTGTCCTCGCATTCGGACGGTATTGGATTGATGCTGCAGTCGATTCGAAGCTCTTTCAGCGCGGCGAAGACCTCACCGTGAAAATCGGCGACGCTGCGGGGAGCGAGCGCGACATCACGCGCGCCTCCGTCGCTCACGCGGATGTGCATCGCGTCAGCGAGGAAGTCGAGCTCCATGTCGAACCAGCGATCGCCGTAGGGAATGGTCGAGGTCGTGAGGCCGCGCGGCGTCACGTAAAGCGGCACGTTCCACCAGTGATTGAGCATCGGCGTGAGCTCCATCCGGATCTTGCCGAGGATCTGCGTCCAGCGGTGGAGCGTATCGCGCGTTTCCCACCACTCGTCGAGCGGTAGCGTCTGCCAGGCCGTCACGAAGTCATTCTAACCGTGGTTCCCCCTTTGCACTTATTTGCAGCTGCGAGGTGCCTATGAAAACTCTTGCACTCTCCTTGTTCCTGCTGGCGTTCGCGCCGCTGCAGGCGAAGGCTTTTGTTCCCGTTTCCGAGCAGACCGACCTGCTCTCGTACGTGGCGATGCCGCTCGCCGTGTCGTCGGTGTGTGACGTGCGGGGCGTGCAGACCGACCGCGTCGGAAATCTCGTTACTTACATGGACCAGGCGAATGTCCCGCCGGAAGCGTTCGTGGACGTCTTTCGCTACGTCCCGGTCGCGTTGGTGATGCGCACCGACCGCCGGCCTGATTTCGTCGAGTGGGTGCATGGCGAAGTCACGCAGGGCGTGAACGGACCGGCACTCGTCACCGCGATGGAGCAGCAGCTCGGAACCTACGGCAGCGGCATTACGGTCGTCTCGAGCCGGCCGCTACGCCATCGCCGGCATCACTACAGCCGCGACTACGCCTACGCCGACTATCCATATGACCAGTACGCGTACCGCGACGCGTTCGCGGACGAATACGTCCCGGTCGTCGTGCGGCATTACTGCGAACGCGAGTTCGATGAGCCGCTGGCGCTGATCGACATGCCGGTCGCCGTGTCCGACGTCTACGGCCTCGGTCTTCCGGTGCAGCGCGTTTCGAGTCTCGCCATCGAGCTGAATATCGGCGGCGTCCCGCCGGTGCAGTTCGTGGAGCTGATGCGCTACGCCCCCGCGGCGCTGGTGGTCGACACCGGGTACGCGCCCGATTTCGTCACGTACGTCCACACGCAGGAGGTGGGCGGCGTCTACGGCCTGCCTCTCGTGCAGGCGATCGACCAGCAGTTCCCGGTGTACGGCGTGAACGCGCAACTCGACCTCACGTCGCCCGGCTACTACTACTCGCCCAACAACTACTACGTGCCGAACTACGCACCGACGGCGCCTCAGTACCAGGCGCAGTACTACGTGCCGCCGGTCGATCCGGCGTACGTACCGCCGGTCGTGCAGACGCGGGTTGCATCGGGATTTGCGGCTGGAGGAGCGAACTACGCGCTCCCGCAGCAGACGGCGCCTGCCATCGCGGCAGCACCGCAGGTTCAACGGCTACTCAACGCTCCCAATGGCGGAGCGGTCGTCACGAGTCCCGCACAGGCGCGTCGTGAGATCGCAAAGCAGGCACGCGCGGCACGCCAGGCTCCGATTTCGGCACCGGCATTCGCGCAGGCGCAAGCGCCGCAGGTGATGGCGCAGCAGCACGGAGGGGCCGCGTTCAACCGCGGACACAACATCGCGGCGCGACCACCGCTGCCGGCCCACGCTTCGCCGACCGCGCAGATGATGCGCGGCGTCGGACACGGACGGCACGTCGGCACCTCCGGCATCGCTCCGGCGATGGCGGCAGCTCCCGTTCATGGCAACGGGCACGGACGTGGCCGTGCCGTGGCCGCGGCTCCGTCATTCGTCCGCCCTGCCGCGCCGCAGATGATCCAGCATGGCAACGGCAACGGACATGGTCGCGGTCATCAGCAGGCTGCGCCTGTGATGGCAGCACCGCAGCCGCAGATGATCCAGCATGGCAACGGCAATGGCCACGGCCGCGGTCATCAGCAGGCGATGCCGATGATGGCTGCTCCGCAGCCGGCTGCGCCTGCACCGCAGATGATCCAGCACGGTAACGGGCACGGCCACGGTGGGCCGCCGATGGCGGTCGCGCCGGCACCCGGACCCGCACCGATGGTCGCTCCACCGCATGGCGGTGGCGGCGGACACGTACCTCCGGGACAGGAGAAGAAAGGTAAGGGACACTGATGAGAAAGCAATTCACGATCATCGCGGCGTTCCTGGTCGTTCTCGCCGCCGGCTGCAAGAACAACCAGCAGACGGCGTCGAATACCGCATCGCAGCCGGCGAACGCGAGCGCGCCGAACCTGGCGAACGCGCCGAACACCGCTCAGGCTTCCACGCTCTCCCCCGAGGATCTCGGAGCGCTCGGCGCGCAGATCAAGAAGCAGCCGAACAACGCCGACAAACTGCTGGCGGACAAAGGCCTCAACGAGCAGTCGTTCGCGGCGGCCATCCGGAAGGTGAGTGAGAATCCGGACTCGGCGAAGCGCTACACCGCCGCCTACAAGAAGGCGAGCTAAGTTCTCTTTGGAGGGGCGGACGCCCTCGTCCGCCCACTCGGCGCAGCCGCGCTACCGCCCCACTTGTGCGCCCACTCGCCGATCGCGTCGATCGCGGCGGCGAGTGCGCGTCCCTTCCTGGTGAGCGAGTACTCGACGCGCACCGGCGTCTCCGGAATCACCGTCCGCTCGACGACCCCCTCCTGCTCCAGCTCCTGCAGCCGTTCGCTCAGCATGCGGTCGGTGATCTCAGGGATGCCGTCGCGCAGCTCCGCGTAACGTCGCCGCGACTTCAGGAGGAGATAGATGATCGCCCCCGTCCAGCGGCGGCCGATCAGCTCGATGGCCGCATGGAACTGCGGGCAGAGCGAGGCGTCGGGTTCCGGGTGACGTGCCATCACCTTCCAGAATACCGATTGTGCGCCGGGAATTTCTAGTCGCTATATTTAGTATAGTGACATTCGAAAGGAAAGCATCATATGGATACCAACACCGGCCTCCTCGTCGCACGCCTCGTTCTGGGGCTCCTCATGGCGGGCCACGGCGCCCAGAAACTCTTCGGCTGGTTCGGCGGACACGGACTCGCCGGCGTCAGCGGATTCATGGAGCAGCTCGGCTTCCGTCCCGGCCGTCCGTTCGCCCTCGCCGCGTCGGTCAGCGAGGTCGTCAGCGGTCTCCTGGTGGCCCTCGGCTTTCTCGGTCCCGTCGGCC
The DNA here is from genome assembly GCA_036003305.1 of Thermoanaerobaculia bacterium. Lineage (GTDB taxonomy): Bacteria > Acidobacteriota > Thermoanaerobaculia > Gp7-AA8 > Gp7-AA8 > DASXHZ01. The sequence goes on along the minus strand of DASYSN010000216.1, from coordinate 10,753 downwards.
CCGCGATCATGCTTTCGGTGATGATCGTCGCCGCCGTGACGGTGCACTGGCGCAACGGTGTCTTCGTCACGAGCAACGGCATCGAGGTCCCGCTCCTCTACGCCGCCGGCGCGGTCGCCCTCGGACTGACCGGTCCCGGGAGCTTCTCGCTCGACGCGCTCCTCGGCCTCACCGCCTCATGGACGCCGGTCGTGACGTGGACGATCCTCGTCCTCGGCGTCGCCGGCGGCATCGCGAATCTCGCGGTGCGCCGTCCCGTCAGCGCGTAATCGCCCGCGTAATTTCAACGGAGGGGCGGACGCCGTCGTCCGCCCCTCCCGGTGAGTCCGTGAGCGGCTCGTTGAGCAGTTCCTCGCGCAGGCTCTCGGGCTCCGGCCCTACGACCGACCGTCCGACGAGCGCGCGCAGCAGGGGAGGGACGATCAGTGTCGTGATGACGACGACGAACGCGAGCGAGCTGTAGAGACCAGTACTGAGGACGCCCGCCGAAAGCCCGACCTGCGCGAAGAGAAGCGTCACCTCGCCGCGCGGGATCATCCCGGTACCGACGACACTCCTCCGCAACGGACGCCAGAACGGAGTCTGTCCGGCGATCAGCTTCGCCGCGATTGCGACGAGCGTGAGGAGCACTCCGTCAGGAAGTACGGCCGCGACTTCGCGTTGAACGGATTGAGCATCCCGACGTCGATCGCCGCGCCGATGCTGACGAAGAAGATCGGGACGAAGAACACCGCAAGGTTGTGGATCTCGCGCTCGATCTCGGTGGAGCGTTGCGTTCTGGCCAGCACGAGACCTGCCGCGAACGCGCCGACGATCAGCGAAGAGCCGGCGCGGTCGGCGAGCCACGCCATCGCCAGCACCCAGACCAGCGATCCGAAGAAGAGCGCTTTGCTGACCTTCAGCCGGACGATCAGTTCGATCAGCCGCGGCGCGAGCAACGATCCGAGCACGATTGCCGCGATCACGAATCCAAACGCGACGGCGACCAGCCGCGCCGCGCGCAACGCGGTCAGATCGCGGCCCGCGATCGTGGCGCTCATCGCGGCGAGCAAGAGCAGGCCGAGGATGTCGTCCACTACCGCGGCGCCGACGATGACCCGTCCTTCATTCGTCGCTGTCTGGCCGAGGTCCGAAAGAACGCGGACCGTGATTCCGATCGACGTTGCGGAGATCGCGGCGCCGAGGAACAGGACGGCGGTCAAGGAGTGTCCGAGCAATAGACCGACGCCGGCGCCTCCCGCGAAAGACAGCGCGACGCCGGTCAGCGCCACCGTGACGGCGGCGCCGCCGACGGAGAGCAGACGCTCGAGATCCGTCCGCAGGCCGATGAGGAAGAGCAGCAGGATGATGCCGAGATCCGAGAGAACGTGGAAGACAGGTGTCATCGGATCGACGAGTCGCAAGCCGGAGACGCCGACGATGACGCCGCCGATGATCTCCCCCAGCACCGCCGGCTGCCCGATTCGTTCGGCCAGCTCGCCGAAGAGTTTCGCCGCCACGAACGTGGCCAGCAAGGCGACCAGGAAAGTAGCAGTCGTCATCGTCGTCAGGGCTACAATGCACATCATGAGCGAATCGGGAAGTAGACGCACAGAACCCCCATCTCTGCTGCCTCCCGTGACCGGTCTGCCGATGCTCCGCTAGCGCGGATGTCCGCATCTCCGTTCACGGTGGCTCACGTGAAACGGATGAATGCGAGATGCCGCAGCGCGACACACATCACACGACACACGACCGATGGGGCGAAGCCGCGCTCTTCTTCGCGGAGTTTCGGCGGCGCGGCTGGTTCGACATCCTCCTGCTCGTCGGCTTCGTCGGCGCGATCTTCGGCCTTCTCTCGCTGGCGGGCGAGTGGCGCACCTTGCGGCCGGCCGTCCACATCGACCTGAGCCCGCGCGCGCTCCCGCTTTACGTCTTCTACTCGCTCTGCCGCGGCCTGTTCGCGTACGTCCTCTCGCTTCTCTTCACGCTCTGCTACGGCTATTGGGCGGCGAAGGACCCGATCGCGGAACGCGTGCTCATTCCGCTCCTCGACATCCTGCAGAGCATTCCGGTCCTCGGCTTCATGCCGGGCCTCGTGCTCGCGCTGGTCGGACTCTTTCCGGCGAGCAACATCGGTCTCGAGCTGGCGTGCGTGATCATGATCTTCAGCGCGCAGGCGTGGAACATGACGTTCAGCTTCTACCACTCCCTGCGCTCGATTCCGAAAGACCAGGTCGAGGCGGCGACGACGTATCGCTTCGACTGGTGGCAGCGCCTCCGCTGGGTCGAACTGCCGTTCGCGACGATCGGTCTCGTCTGGAACAGCATGATGAGCATGGCGGGCGGCTGGTTCTTCCTCATGATCAACGAGTCGTTCATCCTCGGCCAGAAGGACTTCCGGCTGCCAGGCATCGGCTCCTACATGAGCGTCGCGGTTGCGAAGGGGAACGTGCCGGCGATGCTCTGGGCGATCTTCGCGATGGTCCTGATGATCGTCGTGCTCGACCAGCTCCTGTGGCGTCCGGTCGTCGTCTGGTCGCAGAAGTTCCGCGTCGAAGAGGGGGCGGAGGAGGTCTCCGCGTCGTCGTGGTTCTACGACTGGATCCGGCGGTCGCTGCTCATCGACGGGATCGACACGCTCCTGCAGCGCGCGCGCGAACGGCGGTACGTCCGCCGCGCCGCCGCGCGTGCGCGGAAGCCGGTCTCGGCGGCGCAGTCATCGCCGTTTCTTTCACTGGCGTTGTTCGCCGTCCTGATGCTGTTCCTCCTCTTCGGCGGCTGGCGACTCTTCGCGCTGCTGCGGCAGCTTCCGTTCCGCGACTATCCGCCGATCCTTCGCGCGTGCGGCTGGACGCTCGGCCGCGTGCTCCTCTCGACCGCGATCGGAACGCTCTGGACGCTGCCTGCCGGACTGGCGATCGGTCTCTCGCCACGGCTTTCGCGCATCTTCCAGCCGGTGGTGCAGGTGGCGGCATCGTTCCCCGCGCCGATGCTGTTCCCGCTCGTGATCACGGTCCTCAGCGCAGCCGGCGTGTCGCTCGGGTGGGGCAGCGTCGTTCTCATGCTCCTCGGCACGCAGTGGTACATCCTCTTCAATGTGATCGCGGGAGCGATGGCGATTCCGTCCGATCTGCGCGAGGCGGCGCTCAGTTACCGCTTCGACCTGAAGCAACGCTTCAAGACGCTGTACCTGCCGGGCGTCTTCCCGTACCTCGTCACCGGATGGGTCACCGCGGCGGGCGGCGCATGGAACGCGAGCATCGTGGCGGAGATCATGAACTTCAAAGGCCGGCTGCTGACCACGAACGGCCTCGGCGCGCAGATCAGCCGCGCCGCCGAGCGCGCCGACTTCCCGCATCTCGCGGCCGGCGTCACGGTGATGGCGATCGTGGTGGTGTTGTTCAATCGAACGGTGTGGAAGCGGCTGTATCGGATGACGGAAGAGAGATTTTCTTTGAGCAAATGACTTTCACCACAGAGACACCGAGGACACCGAAGAAGCTAGAAAACCTGTGTTCTCTGTGCCTCTGTGGTGAATCGAGGTTCCAATGACGACGATGACTGCACAAACGACCGATGTCCTCTGCGAGGCGCGCGGTGTCTCGCACGACTTCGTGATGCCGAACGGCTCGAAGCTGCGCGTGCTCGAAGACATCAACGTCGCGATCAAGCCGTTCGAGGTCGTGGCGCTCCTCGGCCCCTCGGGATGCGGCAAGTCGACCATCCTTCGCATCCTCGCGGGACTCATCAAGCCGACGGAAGGCGAGGTTCTCTACCGCGGCAAACGCGTCGACGGCCTCACGCCGGGCGTCGGCATCGTCTTCCAGAGCTTCGCGCTCTACCCCTGGATGAGCGTGACTGAGAATGTCGACATCGTGCTCGAGGCGGCAGGCCTGCCGCCGGCGGATCGGAAAAGCCGGACGGAGAACGCCATCCGCACCGTCGGTCTTGCCGGCTTCGAAGAGGCGTATCCGCGCGAGCTCTCGGGCGGAATGAAGCAGCGGCTCGGCATCGCGCGCGCGCTGTCGGTGAATCCGGAGTTCCTCTTCATGGACGAGCCGTTCAGCCATGTTGATGCGCTGACGGCCGAAGGTCTCCGCGCCGAGGTGCTGGATCTGTGGGCGCCGCACGACTCGAACCCGTCGTCGATCCTGATGGTGAGCCACGACATCAACGAAGTCGTCTACATGGCGGATCGCATCGTGGTCCTCAGCAGTCATCCGGGACGGGTGCGGACGATCGTCCAGAACCCGCTGCCGCGTCCGCGCGATACGCGCTCGCGCGCATTCGAGGAGCTCGTCTCGTACCTGCACGAGATCATCACCGGCACCGAGATGCCGGACGTGCCGACCGCCGCGCGCGCGACCCGCATCGAGCCCTTGCCCCGCACCTCGACCTCGGAGATCGTCGGTCTGCTCGAGTTCCTCGACTCACAAGGCGGCGCCGACGACATCTTCGAGCTCGCGGCAGACACCGATCACGAGTTCGGCCACATGATGGGCATCGTCAAGGCGGCCGAGATGCTCAACTTCGTCGACACGCCGAAACAGGCCGTGGTCCTGACTGCCGAGGGGAAGCGCTTCGTGCAGGCGGATACCGAGGAACGAAAGATCATCTGGCGCGACCAGTTGCTCAAGCTCCGCCTCTTCCAGGACGTCCGTTCGCTCCTGCAACGCGAAGAAGGAGAGGCGAGCGGCGACCTCGTCCGCGAAATGATCATCATCGCCCTCCCGCGCGAGAAGTACGAGGAGATGTTCGAGACCATGGTCCGCTGGGCGCGCTTCGGAAACCTCTTCGCCTACGAAGACGACGCCGACCGGCTATCGCTTCAGTAGCGCGACCACGTCGTCCCCACTCTTGGCGTTCGCGATCGCGTCGATGACCGCGGTGTCGCGGGCGAGGGCGGAGAGCGATCGGAGGAGGGCGAGGTGTTCGTCGCGTTGTGGCTCGGGGGAGAGGAAGGCGAAGATGACCTTAGGCTCCTTCGATCCTTCGATGACGCCGTCGGGATTTGCGGCGATCGCGCCGATGAAGTGACGGACCGACTTGTCGCGCGCGTGCGGGATCGCGGCGGGGCCGCAGTTCGTCGAGATCTCGCGTTCCCTCAGGATGACGGCGTTGATGAGGCGGTGGACGCTCTCGGGCGAGAAGTGGTGGTGCGGAAGCGTCTCGGCGAGAAGTTGCTCCGCGACCCCCGCGATGTCATGCGCGCGGATCCCGAAGACGATGTCGGAAGGCTGAAGGAAGTCGCCGAGCTTCACGAAGCGCATCATGTCACCCGTGGGCTCCTCGATGAAGTACGGAACCGCGTTCGCGCGGGCGCGGACCGCGTTCGTGAGGTTTGTAACCACCCATGGGTGGTCCTCGACCGCGTTCTCGAGGTTCATGACCACCCATGGATGGTCCAAGACCACCCATGGATGGTCCTCAACCGTGTTCATGAGGTCTGGGACCACCCATGGGTGGTCTTCAACCGCGTTGACGAGGCTCGGCACCGTCCATGGATGGTCATCGACCGCATTCACGCGGTTCCCGACCTCATTCGTGCGGTCTCACTACGTCTTCGTGATGTCGGTGACCAGAAGATCGAAGCCTTTGGCCTCCTGCAGCCGCTGGACGATCCCGGGAACGAAGCGCGCGGCCGCGCCGCGGCGCGAAGGGCGGCCGACGACGAGCAGGGAGACGCGCTCCTGCTGCACGAATTCGAGGATCGTCCGCACCACGTCCTCCGATTCGCGGAAGACGACGCTGGCGCCGAGGGACATCGCGAGTTGCACGTTCTCCGTGAGCTGCCGGTGCTCCTCGGCGGTCATGTTCTCGGCGTGGTCGCGGCGGCGGCGGACGTAGAGCGCCAGCCAGCGCGTGTTCATCCTTCCTGCGAGCCGCGATCCGCGGAGGATCAGCGAGCGTGCGATCGCGGGGTCGAACGGCAGCGCGACGGCGATCCGCGGCGTCCCGCTGCCGTCGTCCGTGGCGACGAACTCGCGGCCGGAGTAGTCGGCGGTCTGCAGCAACGCCAGCTCACGAAGCTTCACGAGCAACTCGGTGCGGAAAAAGTTCTCGAGCGCGCGCTGCGCCTGCTCCGGCGGATAGATCTTTCCCTGGCGCAGCCGTTCCTGCAGCTCCGGCACAGGGAGGTCGACGAGAACGACCGACGACGCCTCGCGCACGATCCGGTCCGGAACTCGCTCGCGGATGTCGATGCCGGTCGCCGAACGGACGATGTCCTGCACGCCTTCGAGGTGCTGCACGTTCATCGCCGTCATCACCGCGATTCCGGCGCTGAGGATCTCTTCGACGTCCTGCCACCGTTTCTCGTGGCGCGATCCGGGAGCGTTGGTGTGCGGGAGCTCGTCGACGACGAGGATGTCCGGACGGCGCGCGAGGCAGGCGTCGAGATCCAGCTCCTCGAGGACGACGTCCTTGTAGTGGACCTTCGCGCGCGGAATCACCTCGAGATCGCCGACGCGCCCCGCCGTCTCGGCGCGGCCGTGCGACTCGACATAACCGACCACGACGTCGATACCCTGCGTGCGCATCGCATGCGCGTCATCGAGCATCCGCACCGTCTTGCCGACGCCCGCCGCCATGCCGAGGTACACCTTCAGCTTCCCCTTCGCCGACTCGCGGCGGGTGAGTGCGAGGAAGTCCTCGGGGGTACGCATGTCAGTCCTCAGTCCTCGGTCCTCGGACCTCGGTCCTCAGAAGGCGATCCGAGGTCTGAGGACCGAGGACCGAGGACCGAGGACTCATTGTGATCCCACCACCACGACGTCGAACGGCGGATGCAGCGTCAGGAGGCGCTCGACGGTCGATCCGCTTTGTAGAAAGAGCGTGCGGATGCCGAATCCGCGAGCGACGGTGAGGAGGGTCTGCGCCACGTCGTCGCCCTCCTGCATGACCGGCGCGCACTTCTCGCGCATGATCGCGTCGACGTTCGCTCGCACGATGGCCTCATCTTCGGTCGTCACCGTGCCGTACGGGAGCGAGTGGACCACCGAGATGACGAAACACGGTTCGGCGTGTTGCCGCGCGAACGCCGCCGCGTGCTCGATCACGCGCACTTCGTCGGCCGAGGTGATGCGAATGGCGGCCGCGATCGTCATCGATGCTCCACGAGGTCGAGGTTGAGCAGCAGGACGTTCACGCGCGGCTCGCCGAAGACGCCGAGGAAGCGATGCTCGGTATGGCGATCGATGAGCTGCCGCACGTCATCGATGCTGAGGTGATTGGCGCGTGCGATACGCGGCGCCTGAGCGTATGCGTTCTCCGGCGAGATGTGCGGGTCGAGCCCGGACGCGGACGAGGCGACGGCGTCCGCCGGTACGTTCGTCTGTGCATCGTAGGCTTTCGTCGCGGCGGAAACCGCATCCCGCAGTTTCTTCGACGTCGGTCCGAGGTTCGTGCCGCCGGAGTTGGTCGCATCGTAATTCGACGCCGAAGGACGCGAATGGAAGAAACGCTCAGACGTGAACGACTGTCCGATGAGTGCGGAACCATGAGACACGAACGAGCCGTTCGCCTGATGCGGAAACGCGAGCTGCGCGATCGCGAAGACGACGCCGGGATAGACCGCGCAAGTGAGGACGACCATCACGATCGTCATGCGAAGCGAGATGAGGATGTGTTCTTTCATGCGAGATGTACCGCGTGTAGAAGAAGGTCGATCGCCTTGATTCCGATGAACGGGATGACGACGCCGCCGACGCCATAGAGGAGAAGGTTGCGCCGCAGGATGCGGCCGGCGCCGAGGGGGCGGTAGTCGACGCCGCGAAGCGCGAGCGGGATCAGCGCGATGATGATCAGCGAGTTGAAGATGACCGCGGAGAGGATCGCGCTTTGCGGCGTTGCCAGACGCATGATGTTGAGCGCCTGGAGCTCGGGGAACGTCACGAGGAACAGCGCGGGGATGATGGCGAAGTACTTCGCGACGTCGTTCGAGATCGAGAAGGTCGTCAGTGCGCCGCGCGTCATCAGGAGCTGCTTCCCGATCTCGACCACCTCGATGAGCTTCGTTGGGTTCGAGTCGAGATCGACCATGTTGCCGGCCTCTTTCGCCGCCTGCGTGCCGGTATTCATCGCCATCCCGACGTCCGCCTGCGCCAGCGCGGGGGCGTCATTCGTGCCGTCGCCCGTCATCGCGACGAGGTTCCCCTTCGCCTGCTCACTTCGAATCAATGCGAGCTTGTCTTCCGGCTTCGCCTCGGCGAGGTAGTCGTCGACGCCCGCTTCGCGCGCGATCGTGGCGGCGGTGAGCGGGTTGTCGCCGGTGATCATGACGGTACGGATCCCCATCATCCGGAGTCGGTCGAAGCGCTCCTTCATGCCTCCCTTGACGATGTCCTTGAGATAGATCGTGCCGAGGATGCGGGAGTTGTCGGCAACGACGAGCGGCGTGCCGCCCTCGCCGCCGATCTTCGCGACGGCATTGCGCACGTCGTCCGGGAGCGTGCCGCCGCGTTCGCGGACGAACGAATCGATCGCGTCGGCGGCTCCTTTTCGGATGGCGCGGCCGTTCGCGAAGTCGAGGCCCGACATCCGCGTCCTGGCGGTGAAGGGGACGAACGTGGCGCCGAGGTCGTGCAGCTCGCGGCCGCGCAACCCGTGTTGTTCCTTCGCCAGCACGACGATCGACCTTCCCTCGGGGGTCTCATCCGCGAGCGACGAAAGCTGCGCGACTTCCGCGAAAGTGTTCGCGTCGATGCCGCTCGCCGGGATGAACTCGTGCGCCTGGCGGTTGCCGAGCGTGATCGTGCCGGTCTTGTCGAGTAAGAGAACGTTGACGTCGCCCGACGCCTCGACGGCGCGGCCGGACATCGCGAGGATGTTGTGTTGGAGCACGCGGTCCATGCCCGCGATGCCGATGGCGGAGAGAAGCGCGCCGATGGTCGTCGGGATGAGGCAGACGAGCAACGCCACGAGGATCGTCAGGCTGACGTCGCTGCCGGAGTAGATCGCGAACGGTTTCAGCGTCACGGTTGCGAGAAGGAAGACGATCGTGAGACCGGCGAGCAGGATGTCGAGCGCGATTTCGTTCGGCGTTTTCTGCCGCTCCGCTCCTTCGACGAGTCTGATCATGCGATCGAGGAACGTCTGTCCCGGATTCGACGTGATCTCGACCACGATCCGGTCGCTGAGCACCATCGTGCCGCCGGTCACGGCCGAGCGGTCGCCGCCCGCCTCGCGTATCACGGGCGCCGATTCGCCGGTGATCGCCGACTCGTTCACCGAGGCAATGCCTTCGATGACTGTCCCGTCGCCCGGGATGATCTCGTTCGCCTCGACGACGACGATGTCGCCTTTGCGGAGCGAAGAGGCGGGAACGAGCTCGCCGGTTTTCTTGCGCGCGATCGTGTCCGCCTTCGCCTTCCGCAGCGCTGCTGCCTGTGCTTTGCCGCGGCCCTCCGCGGTCGCTTCGGCGTAGTTGGCGAAGACGACGGTCGCCCAAAGCCAGAGCGCGATCTGCGCTTGAAAGAGGAGGTTCTCGGGCCGGAGCAGCAGTAGCGTCGTCAGCGCGGCGCCGATCTCGACGAGAAACATCACCGGATTGCGCACCATCAGGCGCGGATCGAGTTTGCGAAACGCTTCCAGGATCAAAACACCCTCCCGGCCTTCATCAGGAAGTGCTCGACGTACGGACCGAGTGAGAGCACGGGGAAGTAGGTGAGCGCGCCGACGATGAGGATCACGCCGACGAGGAGGAACGTGAAGAGCGGGCCGTCGACCGGGAACGTGCCGGCGGACTCGGCGAGCTTCTTCTTCGCGGCGAGCGAGCCGGCGATGCCCAGCAGCGGGATGATCATGAGGAAGCGGCCGAAGAACATGGCGAGGCCGAGGGCGACGTTGTAGAACTTCGTGTTCGCGTTGAGGCCCGCGAACGCGCTGCCGTTGTTGCCGGCCGCACTACTGAATGCGTACGTCATTTCCGAGAGACCGTGCGGGCCGGCGTTGTTCAGGCTCGAAGTGCCGGCCGCCGTCACGGCGGCCGCTCCAGTGCCGACGAGGATGGAGAAGGCGAGGATGAGCACCGCGAGCATCGCGAGTTTCACGTCATGCGCCTCGATCTTCTTACCGAGGTATTCGGGTGTGCGGCCGACCATCAGACCGGCGATGAAGACGGCGAGGACGATGAAGAGGAACATGCCGTAGAGGCCGGCCCCGACGCCGCCAAAGACGATCTCGCCGAGCATGATGTTGAGCAGCGGGATCGAGCCGCCGATCGGCGTGAAGGAGTCGTGCATCGCGTTGACCGCGCCGCACGACGCGTCGGTGGTGATCGTGGCGAAGAGCGCGGAGTCGCCTGCTCCGAAGCGGACCTCCTTTCCCTCCATGTTGCCGCGCTCCGCCCCCATGCAGATCGCGGCCGCCGCGAGGAAGAGCAGCGCCATGGCCCAGAAGACCGCCCATCCGTGCCGCGGCTTGCCGGTCATGATCCCGAGCGTGATCGGCAGTCCGGCGGAGATCGCGAAGATGAGGCACATCTGCAGCAGGTTCGTGAACGGCGTCGGATTCTCGTAAGGATGCGCGGAGTTCGCGTTGAAGAAGCCGCCGCCATTGGTCCCGAGCTGCTTGATGGCGACCTGCGATGCCGCCGGGCCCTGCGCGATCAACTGCTTGGCGCCTTCGAGCGTCGTCGCCTGCGTGTAGGACTGAAAGTTTTGAATAGCGCCTTGCGAGATCAACACGAGCGCCGCAACGATCGAAATCGGAATCAGCACGTATAACGTGCAGCGCGTCAGGTCGACCCAGAAGTTTCCGAGCTTGTCCGTCT
>DASYSN010000215.1:0-2407 GCA_036003305.1 Thermoanaerobaculia bacterium | reverse complement strand
TCGAGTAGCGCCATCATCGCGCTCGACGAGGCGTGCGGCAGGGCCACGAACACGTGGTCGATGCCGTTCTTCTCGATGATCTCTTCGGCGTCGTCGATCGACCCGAGGCACGGCAAACCATCGAGTGAGGCCTCTTCGCCGTTGCGGAGGTACCCGGCGATCCGGAATCCCAGCTCGTCGTGGTGCGCGCGCATCCGCTCGACGACCGCGCGCGCCAGATCGCCGCTGCCGGCGATGAGCACCCGATCGAGGCCGCGCCCTTCGCGATGCCGCCGCTCGACGATCGCGCGAATCAACGTGCGGCCCGTGATGACGAACAGCATCGCGCAGACCATGAAGATGCCGAGGGTCGCGCGAGAGTAGAGGACGTCGGGATTGCCGGGACGAAGCCAGAGAAGGAGGCCGGAGAGGACCACCGTCGCGACAATCGATCCGACCGCGACGCCGACCCACTCCTCCGTCCGGCCGCGCGTCGTCCGCATCCGGTACAGACCCTGGACTGCGAATGCGAGCGGGAAGACGATGGCGATGAGCGGCATCAGCTCGAGGTATGCGGTGAGATCCTGCTGCCCTTTCGTCACCGGAATGATCTGGAAGCGGAAGCGGAGGACCCACGCCAGGAAAATCGCGAGCGTCGACGCGACCGCATCGTTGATGAGGTAGACCGACGCGAGAGCGCGGTGCTTCTGTTCGATCATCGTCCTTCGGTCACTCGCTGCAGCTCGGCGCGAAATTCGTCGTCGAAGCGCGCGCGTGAGAACGTCGCCGCATGCGCGCGGATCGCCGTCCGGTCCCACCGCCGCGACTCCGCCTCGACGATCGCGTTTCCGAGCGCCTCTACCGTCGCCTCTCTGAAGAAAATTCCTGTCGTTCCGTCCATCACCGAGTCGAGCACGCCCCCTTCCCCGTACGCCACCACCGGCGTGCCGAGCGCCATCGCCTCGAGCGGCGTGATCCCGAAATCCTCGACACCCGGCAGGATCAGGCTGCGCGCGCGCGACAGGCGCTCGATGATTCTAGCTTTCGATACGAAGCCCAGCAGTTCCACGTTGGGGGAGCGCCTCGCCGCAAGTCTCTCCAAGAGCGGCCCTTTGCCGATGACGACCAGCCGCTTTCCGATCCGCTCGAACGCCTCGATCGCCAGCTCGACGCGCTTGTACGGCACCAGCGCCGAGACGATCACATGCTCGTTTTCCCGCTCGTCGAGCAGCGGCGCCTGGAGGAAATCGTCCTCGACGAACGGATGCACGACGCCCGCGTCGCGTCCGTAGAAGCGCTGGATCCGCTCTTTCACGAAGTTCGAGTTTGCGACGAAACGCGTCACTTCCGATGACGTGCGCACATCCCAGCGCCGGAGCCGCGGCGCGAGGAGTTTCATCAGCGCACGGGAGGCGCCCCTCGGAAAGTAGTCGTCGAATCGATCCCAGATGTAGCGCATCGGCGTGTGGCAGTAGCAGAGATGCGGCTTCCCTCTCGCGTCAACGCCCTTCGCGACGGCGTGGCTCGACGAGATGATGACGTCGAACGGCGAGAGGTCCCATCCGCGCACCGCCCGCGGGAAGAACGGCAGCAGGCGGCGGTAGTCGCTCACCCGTCCGGCGATCCGTTGCAGCGACGACGTGTGGATGGTGTGCGATTCGATCCGCTCCGACACGCTGCCGCGAAAGTGGAAGAGCGTGAAGATCTCCGCATCCGGAACGACGTCGAGGATCCCCTCCAGCACCAGCTCCCCGCCCCGCATCCCGGTGAGCCAGTCATGGATGATGGCGACGCGCATCAGCGCTCTTTGTCCTTCGCTTCCGGCGTCGACGCGAACGGGTACTCGTCCTTCGCCGCACATTCGTCGCAGATGTGGTCGTTCCGAAAGTACTCCTCCGCCGCCACCTCTTTCAGGCAGACGATGCAGTAATGCCTGCCCGTACGCTCATTCAACCGCCGCGGCGGCGCGTCATCCATTGCGGGGTGGATTCTGCCTCGTGTGGCGCGGGCTTTCCAGCCCGCGCCCGGGTGGGCGGGGGAAGCGGGCTGGAAAGCCCGCGCTACACGAAAGAAAAATCCGTTCGTAGCACGGTCGTCCATGGCCAGTCGATCAGGCGCGCTTTCACGGGGTTGGCGACGATGTACGCGATCACGCGATCGAGATCGCGTTGGTCGTGAATCAGCGAGTCGTAGCTCTCCTCCTGCCAGAAAACACCTGATCGGCCGAGCATCTTGTTCGCCCGATTCGCCGAGAATCCTTTCCAGGACTGCATGACGCGATTGAGACTCCACCCATCGCAGAGTCGAAGAGCCGCATGAACGTGATTCGGCATGATCGTCCATGCATGTAAGAAGTAACGCTCGCCGTCGAAAAAGCGAATGGCGCGATCCACCAGATTCGCGATGCCGTGATCGCGCAACCAGCAGC
>DASYSN010000214.1:0-2439 GCA_036003305.1 Thermoanaerobaculia bacterium | reverse complement strand
GGCGTCAGGCTCCTCGTCGAGGAGCTGGAAAAAGACCCACGCAGCGTCGCAATGATCTTCGCCACGCAGACGACGACCGACGCCGGTGCGTACCCGCGCCATCTGCGGGAGCGCGGCATCGACGCTTCGCGCATCATCAGTCAGGCGTGCCCCGGCCTCGCCGATGTCATTTCCGAGGACCGCGAGGGAACGAGAGCGCGCGCGGAGATCGAGAAGTGGGTCGCAATCGCGATGGAGAAGATGCCGTCGCGCGACCTCCCGATCGTCGCCTGCCTCGCCTGCACGCACTACGGCTACCGCAAAGACCTCTTCGCCGCCGCGCTCGGCCGCGCGATCGTGATCAATCCCAACGAGAGCGCCGTCGGCGATCTTTTCGTCCGGACAGGTGGCAGCCACGAGGTCGACGTCGATTTCGTGACGCGCTATGCGCTCCCTGAAACGACCGTCGAGACGCTCACCTGGCTTCTAAGTGACATCTCCCCGCGCACCGTCGACGCGATGCAGCACTTCCAACACGTTCCCGATCTTTTCTAAGGCAGGATCGCGAACGCTCGAGCCGGAAATCCAACCCCGTGGTCGACCTTCGGCCAGGTCACGACGATCACCGCGCCGCTTGCCGGCACCTTGTCGAGATTCGCCATCGCCTCGATCTGGAAGTGGTTCTGCTTCAGGATCCACGTTTCTGAGTCCATCGTGTCGGTCGTGTCGGTGTCGAGCGACTCGTGTCCGATCGCGGTGACGCCGCGCTCGTTGAAGAGGAACTGGATCGCCTTGAGCGACCACGCCGGGAACGGGCTCCGTTTGAAGCGCGCCTGATCGGAGTCCCAGTCTTTGTACATGTCGGTGCGCAGCGCCGCGAACGCGGCGGCCGGGACGCGTCCGTGTAACTTCTCCCACGCGGCGATGTCGTCGACCGTCAGCGCGTGGTTGGGGTCCTTGCCGAGGAGCGGCGTGACGTCGAAGACGACGAGCGGCAGGATCATCTGCTTCAGCGGGATCTGATCCATCGTCATCCCGTCGTTGCTGAAGTGCGCCGGCGGATCGCAGTGCGTGCCGTACTGCCCGACCATCGAATAGAACGTCGTCCGGAAGCCGTCCTTCTCGATCGTGTACGGCGCGTGTGTCTTCGGATCGCACGCCGCGCTCATCGTTGCTTGCCCGAACCCCTGCCACACCGGCGTGGTCGGACTGAAGCTGTGCGTCAGGTCGACGTACTGCTTGCTCTGGATGATCCGCAGCGCGTCCGCGAGGCTGCCGTTGTCGGCCGCAGCAATGGCCGGAGAGCTGATGGCGAGCGCACAAAGAAGGGCAGCGATGTGTCGGAAAGTCATCCGCCGATAGTAGCCAAAAAAAAGGCGCCGGCAGGATTGCCGGCGCCACACAGAACCGATTGGAACTGCTTACGGGGTCGTGACGATGACGTCGTCGATGAACTCGTTGTTGCCGTAGGCGCTGATGCCGAGGAAGCCGAGCTGCACGGTCGTTCCCTTATAGGCGGAGAGGTCGATCGTGTGCTGCTTCCAGCCGGTCGAGCCGTCGTAACGGTTGATCCCCGTTCCGACGCTGAGCCAGCCGGAGCCGGTGTTGACCTGGAGCTGCACCTTGTCGGCGGAGGTCGAGTAGCCGGTGTCGTGATACATCCAGAACTTCAGCGTGGCCGACGACGCCGTGCCCGGAATCGCGAAGCCGGTCGTCTGATAGAGGCGCGTCTGCGAGCCGCTCGCGGAGTCGTAGGAGTTGAACTTCGCCATCGAGGTGCCGCCGTGCGGGTTGCAGGTCGGAAGCGTTCCCGACGTGACGAACGTCCAGGCTCCCGCGGTGCCGGAGACTTGTGCGGTCGCCCAACCGGTGCTGCTCTCGAATCCGTTCGAGAAGAGCGTCTGGCTGGTGCTGCAGCTCGCCGTGAAGTTGATGCCGGTGACGTTCGCGCCGGTGACGCTCACCGACTGCGACGCAGGCGAGAAGGTGCAGCCGCTCTTGCTCGGCGTCACGGTGTACGTGCCGTTCGCGAGGCTGCTGATCGTGTAGTTGTTGGACGAGTCGCTGGTCGCCCCCTGCGATCCGGTGGTGATCGTCGCGCCGGAGGTGCCGGCGTTGCCGCTGATCGAGTAGGTCGCAACCGGCATCGACACCGTGCCGGTGACGGTGTAGCTGAGCGTGCCGGCGCCGTAGCCGTTCACGCCGACCCACCACGTTCCGGACGAGGGATTGCTCTGCGTGCAGGTCTCGTTGCCCGAGGACGTGTACGGACGGCAGACGTACGAGCTGGACGTCGGCTTCGCGTTGAACTGCGTATAGATGTCGACGTCGCCCGTCGCATTGGTCGTGGCGAACGTCAGGCTCGTCGCGCCCGCCGGGACGCTGATGTAGTAGTACTTCCAGGCGTTCTGCGCCACGCTGCCGCTCACGCCGACGCCGCTGGTGAGCTGCGTGTCGCCG
>DASYSN010000213.1:0-21640 GCA_036003305.1 Thermoanaerobaculia bacterium | reverse complement strand
GTACGGATCACCGCAGGGACGCTGGTCGACAGTGGTGCGATCCGGGCGAACGGGGGGTCGAACACGAACTACGGTGCGGGCGGATCGATCTGGATCACGACGGGCACGCTCGACGGGACCGGGACGATCGAGGCGAAGGGCATCTGTTGCGGCGGTTACAGCAGCGGATCGGGCGGCGGAGCGATCTCGGTCAACTACAGCACACTCGCGGGCGGCGCGACGGTACTGAACAACGCGGTTGCGAACTCGTCGAGCGGCGCGGGCGCAGGCACGGTCTACGTGAAGGGGCCGAGCTCGACGTACGGCTCGCTCACGGTCGACGACAAGGGCGGCACGGGCGCAACCCAACTGCCGTCGCTTGGGAACGGGACGGCGCAGACGGGGAGCACGGACAACTCGCTCGTCACCGACTACTCGGTCGCAACGGCGATCCCGGGGTACTTCGTCAGTCACTGGGTCGAGGTCATCGACGGCTCGACCGGCCAGGTGAAGGGTCTGTGGCGCATCGCGACGATCAACGTCAAGACCCTCACCCTCACGCCGAACGCCAGCGAGACGATCAGCGTCGCGGCGGGCGATTTGTGGCGCGGTGTCTATCGATTCGACACGGTGACCGTGAACGCCGTCACCGTGACGTCCCAGGACCGCATCGACGGCACGATTGCCCTGCCGAACGGCGGAAAGATCAACGGCAACAACAAGAGCGCCCCCACGATCGACTTGAGCAAGATCTCGCTCACGTCCGGCGCGGTCGGACCGGCCATCGTCGGCGCTAAGGCGTCCATTACCGATCCGGAAACGCCGATCACCGTCTTTGTCTTCAACCAGAACAGCGGCCTCACGGTAAGCGCCCCAGTCGCATCGGACGGCAGCTTCTCGTTTGGCCTGAGCGGCGCGGTAGGTGACCCGATCTACGTCTACGCTCGCGACGGCGCCCTCTATCCGTTGCAGACCGTCAAGATGCTCGTCGGCACCCTGCCGACCGCGTCGACTACCGCTCCCGTGGCGACCACGTTCACCTCGGCGATGACCGGCAACGATGGCAACTTCCACGTCATTCGCTTCGGTGCCGACAACTCGTGGCTCGTGACCGGCACGAGCAACGGCGGCTCGAACAAGTTCGCCATCTTCGACATCACCAGCGGGTCTCCCGTTTGGAAGCAGACCTTCGCCGGCTTCGCGGGCATGTTCGACGCGCAGGTCCGCAACAGCGTCGCCTACGTCCCCGACGGTAACTTCAACTTCGAGGCAATCGATCTCACGGCGGTTCCGAATGCGACCGAGAACCGGGCCGGTGTCGACTGCACTCAGGGCTACGTGGTCGCGCTCTATCCGACATATGCCTTCGTCGGCGACAACTGCGGCGACGGACACATCAACATTTTCGACATCAGTAACCCGAAAGCGCCGGTGCGTCTCCGTTCTCAGTCGACGCTTCCCAGCGGCGCGTCCACCTACGTGCAGTTGATCAACGACGGCCGCTACCTGATCGGTATCAGTCCGAACGCGCCGGGTGGTGTCGGACACGACGTCGTAGTCCTCGACGTCGGAGACGTGAACGCCATCGTCAAGCGCGCCGACATCGACATTCCCAACTTCTCCGGGACGCGCGGTGCGCTCGTCGGTTCGATGCTCTACGTCTGCTCCAATGAGGGCTCGTTTGCGGCCGTCGACCTCAGCAATCCGCTGGCTCCTGTGGTCAAGTCGGTCACCCCGCTCTCCCTTGCGTCACACGGCATCACGGCGGTGAACAACCTCGTCTTCGTCGCCGACGACACCAATGGCGTCGTGGTGTTCGATGTCACGGATCCCACCGCTCCGAAGGCGGTCGGCAGCATCGCCACCGCGCCGCAGGCGGCGTGGGATGTGATCGTCCGAGGACAGGTCGGGTACATCGCGGCAGTCGATCGCATCCTCACGTTTGCGGTCGGTGCCGCGCCGCAGGTCGATGCGACCAAGATCAGCATGTCCTTTGACGGCCAGAAGGCGACCGTCACGGGAGCCGCGGGCGCGGTCCTCGGCAGCGCACCGCTCACCATCGCGATTCACAATGAGACCAACGGAAACGTCGCGAACGTCACCGGCGTCGCGGTCAACGTAGACGGCAGCTTCACGGCGAACGTTGCCTCAGCGAGCGGCGACATCCTCGACGTCACCGCCACTGACGGCGCCGGCCGCGTGAGCACCGCCACCGTCATCGGCAGCGTGCCGTTCGGCGGAGCGACGTCTACGCTCTCGCTCACGCCGCCGGTGAGTGGCGATTCCTCATTCCGCGCACGACGGCTCGGCCTCGACGGAACATGGATGGCCGCCACCACCTACCCGGGCGATCCCAACTTCGACTCGGTAAAGATGGCGATCATGGACATGTCGTCCGGTACGCCGGTGCTGAAGCAGATGTTCAGCCTTCCCGGCGGGGCGCGCGATGTGGTCGTCCGAAACGGAGTCGCGTATGTGCCCGACGGCAGCTCCGGCTTCGAAGCCATCGACCTCACGGCCGCGCCGTCTGCGACCCAGAACCGCGCAAGCCTCGACTGCTCGAGCGGCTGGAGCGTCCTCGTCGACGGCACGTACGCCTACGTGGGCGACGGCTGCGGCGACGGTCGCATCTCCATCTTCGACATCACGAACCCGAAGGTGCCGGTCAAGTTGCGCAGCCAGAATTTTGGCGGCAGCGGCTACGCCTACACCCAGCTCATTGCCTACGGCAACTACCTCATCGGCGTCTCGCCGAACGTCACCAACGGCATCAGCCATGACGTGTCGATCTTCGACCGCCGCGACATCAACAACCTGGTGCGTGTCGCCGACCTTGATATCCCGAACTTCGCCGGCTTCCACGCGTCGCTGGCCGGGTCGATGCTCTACATCGGCTCCGTCGCGCCCTTTGTCGGCCAGATGGCGATCGTCGACGTCAGTAACCCCAACGCGCCTGTCTTGAAGAGCGTCACGGCGACGCAGAACAACGCATGGGACGTGATCGTCTCCGGCACCACCGCGATCATCGCGGACGGAGTCGGCGTCACGTTCTTTGACGTCACCAACCCCTCGACGCCGAAGTACCTCGGCACGCAGTCGGTCGGCGGCAACGCGTGGGGCGTCAGGCTCTGGGGCGGCAAGTTGTACGTGGCGAACGAAGAAGGGATCGCCACCGTCTCGTCCATCGTCGTACCGCCGGTCGTGAACAAGGGGCTCATCACCACTGCGCAGGTCGTGACCGGCGCGCGCGTCACCGGCGGCGCCGGTTCGATCGGCGGGACCTTGCCGCTGACGCTCACGATCCACGACGAGAGCAACAACAACACGCCAGACACGACCGGAGTCGCGGTCAACACCGATGGCACCTTCACCGCGACCATCGGTGCTTCCGCCGGCGACGTCCTCGACGTCAAGGTCACCGACGGCAACGGTTTGACGAGCACGAAGACCGTGATCGCCAGCGTGCCGTTCGGCAGTTCCACGACCATCCTCAACACGATCCCGCTCGTCAACGACAGCAACTACCGGGCGCGGCGCATCGCCAGCGACGGCACGTACGTCGGCACGATCATGTACCCCATCAGTTGGGACTCGGGCCGCATGCTCCTGTTCTCGCTCACCTCCGGTACGCCCGTGTTCTCGCAGAACATCCAGTTGCTGAGCGGCGCGCGCGACATCACCATCCGTAACGGCACCGCGTATGTCCCCGACGGCAACTTCGGATTCGAGGCGGTCGATCTCACGACGAATCCCGCGACCATCAAGAAGGCCAGCCTCGATTGCTCGAACGCCTGGGGCGTCGGTCTCGACGGCAACTACGCCTTCGTCGGCGACGGTTGCGGCGACGGCCGCATCGACATCTTCGACATCACCAATCCGAAGTCGCCGGTCAAGGTACGGAGTCAGTCCACCGAGCCGAATTCCGGCTACGCGTTCACCGATCTCATCCCGTACGGAAACTACCTCGTCTGCATGTCGCCCAACACCAGCAACAACGTCGGGCATGACGTCGTGGTGTTCGACAAGACCAACATCAACAACCTCGTCAAAGTCGGCGATCTCGACATCGCGGGCATCAGCCTCCTGGAGGGCCGCATCTACGGCCACACGCTCTATGCGTCCGGCGACACCGGCGTAGTGCTGGTCGATCTGACCACGCCGGCGGCTCCCACCCTCATTTCCAAGGTCGTCACGCCGGGCGTGCCGCGCGGGGTCGAGCTCGACCCGGCGACGAATCGTCTCTACGTTGCCGATGGAACCGCGGGCCTGACCGCGATCGACGTGTCGATTCCGACGGCGCCGAAGATCCTCGGGTCCCAGGCCATCGGCGGCAACGGATGGGGCGTGCAACTGGTCGGCACGAACCTGCTCGTCGCCTCTGAGGACGAACTCAGTACGATCAGCCTCGTGGCGGCGACGGGAACGTCGCTCCCCGCGCCGGCGATCGAAGCCGCTCCGGCACTCCCGCCGCAGCCGGCCACCGAGACGAAGCTCCACGCGGAGCGCGGCCTCATCGCCGTCTCGTTCGCGAACGGCACCGCGACGATTCGCGGCGCGGTGAAGGCCGTCGCCGGCAACGAGCCGCTGACCGTCTCGATCACGAACGCCACGATGGGTACGAACGTGCCGGTGGTTGCGGTTGCGGCGGACGGCAGCTTCGAGGCCACCATCTCCGCCGCCCCGGGCGATCACCTCACGCTACGCGCCACCAGCGGTAGCGGCGAGGCGGTCGACGTCGACCTCGGCGAAATCCCCGGTGCCGCACCTCAGGGCGAGCTGCGTCACCTCCCCATCATTCATGGACTCGACGTGCGGCGCGACGCGAGTCGCCGCGCCGCATGAGGCGAGGAATCCGGTCGCCTCTATTCAGAAAACTCAAGGGAATGAGATCGATGCGCAGAATCATCAAATCGTTAGCAACCGTCGCGTTTGCCGCGCTCGCCGGTCCTCTCGCCGCGCAGACGACGGCGGGTGCCAGTGCATTCACCATCACGCCGCCCTTCGTGTCGAACGCCGTCTCGTCGTGCACCGACATGACCATCTCGAGCGGCATCATCGACTCGCAGGGCTATTCGTCCTCCGTCGTCGGGAGCGCAGGCAATCTCATTTCGAACGGCAACATCAAAGTGAGCGGTGGGACCGTCAACGGCAATGCCACCGCCGGTCCGGGCAAGCTCGTGACGATCAGCGGAAGCGGACACGTCACAGGGACAGTCGGTAATGAGAGCAGCACGTACGGCTGCACACCGATCGATCTGGCGTCGCTCGCGACCACCCTGCAAAACTCGAACGACGACGCCACCATCCCTCTGAGCGGCCAGAAAAAGAACCCGCTCGGTGGTGCGACGCATACTGAATTCACCCTCAGCGGCGGCGATACGCTCACCCTCGCCGGCGGCACGTACTACTTCACGAAATTTACCATCTCGGGCGGCTCGACGATCACCATCACCGGCCCCGTGCGCATCCTCTGCACCGGGACGGTCGACATCAGCGGCGGAAGCTTCGTCAACAAGAATCCGTACTGGTTTCGTTTCTGGAGCTCCGGCAGCGGCAACACGTTCACGCTCAGCGGCGGATCGAATCTGTACGGATTCATCTACGTCCCGAACGGAACGGCGACGATTTCGTCGTCGCGCCTGCTCGGGAGCGTCTTCGCCAATGCAGTCACTGTCAGCGGCAGCTCGCACGTCACGAGGGTCATCGACGACGTCGCGCCGGTCATTGCGATCACCTCTCCGCCGAACAACAGCACGATTTCCAATCCGGCCAGCGTCTCCGTGACCGGCACCGTTTCCGACGACACTGCCGTGACGGTGCAGGTCAACGGACAGACCGTGACCGTCAATCCTGATGGCACCTGGCAGACGACGTTGAACCTCTCGGGCGCACCGTCGCCGGTCACCATCACCGCGACCGCGACCGACGCAGCCGGCACGAAGATGAGTGCGAATGTCTCACTCATCACCGTTCCGCCACCGGCGCTCACGCTGACCCTCCCGCCCCCCGACGCGTTCGTGAACACGCGCGTGACATCGCTCTCAGGCGGCACCGGCTCGGCCACCACGGTCACAGTCAACGGACATCCGGCGACCGTTGCGAACGGCGTCTGGTCCATCACGAACTTCGACCTCGGCACCGACGGTTCCGTCACGCTGACCATCGTCGGAACGAATAGCGGCGGCTCGAGCACCATCACGCCCCACCTTTTCCTCGACACCGTCGCGCCGACGATCCAGGTCCTATCCGTCACGCCCGCGCCCAACGCGGCCGGCTGGAACAACAACGACGTCACCGTCAAGTTCACCTGCACCGATTCCGGCAGCGGTATCAAGACTTGCGGCCCCGACGTCACGATCTCGACCGAAGGCGCGGGACAGCAGGTCGTCGGCACGGCCGTCGACAACGCCGGCAACTCCGCGCCGGTGACGGCGACGCTCAACATCGACAAGACCGCGCCGCACTTCACCTTCACCGCGCCTGCGCAGAACGCGCTCCTCAGCACCGCGAAGATCACGGTCACCGGCGGGTCCGATGACGCCGTCACGGCGACTGTCAACGGTGTCGCGGCCGTCATCGATCCGGTGGCCAAGACGTTCACCGCCACCGTCACGCTGCTCGAGGGGAACGCCAACATTGTTGTGTCGGGCGCTGATATCGCCGGCAACACCAGCAGCGCGCCGCTGCCGGTCGTCCTCGATACCCAGGCGCCGCACGTGGTGGTCACCGCGCCGGCCCCGAATGCGTGCACCAACGCAAGCTCGCTCGACATCAAGGGCACCGTCTCCGATCCGAACTTCAAGAACCTCAACGTGCAGCTCGGATCCAACACCGTGAATGCGACGGTGACGAACGGCGCATGGGTGGCGAGCTTCAGCAACCTGCCGGAAGGAAAGGACGCCTTCACCATCCAGGCGTCCGACAACGCCGGGCATACCTCGACGCTGTCACTCACCGTCAACGTCGATCGCACCAAGCCGGTGATCGCGGTGACCGAAGGCGGCGTTCCGTTCACGGCCACGCTCGTCAACCGCGCCGTGTCGCTCTTTATCCGCGTCACGGACGCCGATCCGTCGCCATCGGTCAGCGTCACGCTCGACGGCGCCGCGTATGCGCAGGGGACGCCGATCACCGCCGAAGGCCCACATACGGTCGCGGCAACGGCAACCGACTGCGCCGGCAACACGTCGCAGACGACGCTCTCGTTCACGATCGATCGCACGGCGCCGTCGCTGAGCAACCTCTCGCCGGTCAATGCGAGCACGGTGGGTAGCATCCCGACAACCATCCAGGGAACCGCCAGCGAAGCCGCCACCGTGTCGATCTCGGGGACGGCGATCAGCGCGAACACCGACGGCTCGAACCACTTCGTCCTCAATGGCGTTCCGTTTGTCGACGGTGTCAACAAATTCGTTCTCCACACCGTCGACCACGCCGGTAACGCCTCGGACACCGCGTACAGCGCCACCGTGCGCAGCAAGGCGCCGGTCCTCACGATCACTGAGAACGGCGTCCCGATGGTCAGCGGCACCACGTACAACCGCATCGTCAAGCCGGTCGTCAGCGCCAACGCGACGGACGACACCGTCACCGCGCAGCTCAACGGCGCCGCGTTCACGTCGGGGAACGCCGTCTCGCCCGACGGCAGCTACACCTTGAACGCCACCGCCACCGATCCGGTCGGGCACACGTCCAACGCCTCCGTCACCTTCACGATCGACCGCACTCCGCCGGTCGTGAAGATCACGTCGCCCGCTGACGGCGCGACGATCGACGCCGCCAGCACGGTCATCACCGTCAACGCTCCCGACGCCGTCTCGGTCCTGATCAACGGCGCGGCGGCCACAGGCTCGGCTGGCAACTTCACCGCGACGGTGCCGCTCGACGGCGGCTCCAACTTGATCATCGCGACCGGCACCGACGCCGCCGGCAATCACGGGACCGCCCAGATCACCGTCAACCGTGCGGGCACTTCGACCGGCGTCGTCCTCACGTACCCGCCGGAAGGCTTCATCACCAATCGCCCGACGATCATCGTCACCGGCCGCGTGCTCACGCCCGCCAACGTGAAGAGCCTCACGCTCGAGGGTCACGTCGCCGCGAAGAGCACCGGGACGATTCAGGTCGTGACCGATCCGAGCGGCGCGTTCAGCATCGCGAGCTTCACGCTCTTCGAGGGCGTCGACACCATCACCGCCACGACGACCACCGCGGACGGAAAGACTTCGTCCGCCGTCGTCCACGTGACGACCGACCTCACGACGCCGACGGCGCAGATCCTCGCCGGCGGCGTCGCCCTCGATGACGGCGCACATCTCGCGGCCGCGACCACCCTCACCGTGAACGCCGCCGACGCGCCGATCGCGGGCGTAACGCCGGTCGCGCCGGTCGTCACCCTCCTCGTCGACGGCGTCGCCGCGACGCAGCCCGCGGCTGTCAGCGCGAACGGCGGCCACAGCGCCGTCGCGATCGTGACTGACGGCGCCGGCAACCAGACACGCGTCGAGCGCTCCTTCTCCATCGGCGCGCAGCAGTCGGGCGGGTGCGGCCTCACCGGCTTCGATCCGAAGGACGGCTCCGTCGTCACCGCGAACTCCACGACGCTCATCGGCCGGAGCGGCGGCGCGGCGGGCGTGAAGATCAACAACATTCCGGCGCTCGTCGCGAACGGCATGTTCGCCGGCACCGTCGAGCTATCGGTCGAAGGTCCGAACACCGTCACGATCGTCTGCACCGACGCTAGCGGCACGCCGACCGGTACGCCGGTCACCATCACGCTCAACCGCGTCACCGCGGCGCCGTCGGTCACGATCGACAATCCAACAGAGCTTGCGCCATTCGGTACTTCGACGATCACCGTCAGCGGCGGCGTGCAGAACGCAACGTCTGTCGACGTCAACGGCACGCCCGCGACGATCACCGGCGGGACGTACTCCGCCGCGAACGTCCGTCTCACTCCTGGCCTCAATATCCTTCTGGCGCACGCGCGCAACAGCGCCGGCGCGATGTCGATCGCCTCGCGCCGCGTCCTCGGTCTCCAGAACGCGCCGTCGATTTCCATCACCTGGCCGTCCGACGGCTTCACCACCGGTGCGACGAGCATCGACGTCAGCGGCACGTACACGAACCTCAATCCGGCGACGCTCGCCTCCGCGCCGGCGGGTACCGGTCCCGTCGACCCGCCGCACCCGGGGTCGGACACGACTGGCAGCTTCACGATCCACGGCGTCCCGCTCGCCGCGGGGCAGCAGACAGTCACGGTCACCGGACAAGACGCGCTGAACAACTCCGCCACCGCGACAGTCAACGTCACCGTCGCCGCCGGACCTTCGATCAGCATCACCTCGCCGGCGAACAACAGCTACCTCCCGGCCGGCAGCAGCGTTCCGGTGACCGGCAGCTACAGCGGCGCAGAGGGCTCGCAGGTCGACGTCAACGGCACCGCCGCCACCGCCGACACGGCGCACTTCACCTACAGCGGCGCCGCTCCCTTCTCCGCGACCAACCCGACCGTCATTACCGCGCACGTACAGCAGCCGGACGGCAACGCCGCGATCGCCACGGTGCTCGTCAACCAGCTCGCCACGAATCCGACCGTGAAAAACACGTTCCCGGAGAACGGCGCGACGGCGGTCGATCCGGGCGTCATGGTGCTCGTTTCGTTCTCCGCGCCGATGGACGCGAGCACGGTTCGCAACTCGTTCACCCTCACCGGCCCGTCGAACACGATCATCACCGGCCAGCTCCGCGTCGACAAAGACGTTCTCAGCTTCGCGCCCGCTACCACCCTCACGCCTGGCGGAACCTACACCGCCGACGTGAAGACGACGGCGAAGGACCTTGCGGGCAACCCGCTCGCGAGCGAGGTCACGTTCTCGTTCACGATCGCCACCACCGCACCGACCACCGCTCCGGTCATCAACCCGATCGCCGGTCCGATCTGCGCGTCGTCCGTCACTATCTCGGGTACCGCTCCCGCGAGCGCGGCGCTCGTGATCGAGATGAACGGCGTGCCGAACAACGTCACCGCCGACGCGACCGGGAAGTACAGCGTCACGCTCACGATCCCGCAGGTCTCCGCGTATGTCGCGGTCCGCGCCCGGATCGTCGGACAGGACGGCACGTACTCGCCGAGCTTCTCGACCTCGTTCCAGGTCGACTGCTCGGGTGCCCAGGTCCTCGGCGCGGCGTACGACCGCAGCGCGAATGCGATCACCATCACATTCTCCAAGGCGATCGACACCACCTCTGTGATCGTTGGCGCGAGCGGTTCCGTTCAGCTCGCGTATTCCGATGGGACGCAGCTCGCCGGCAGCGTCGCCGCCGGCTCGACGTCCTCAGCGGTCGTCATCACGCCGTCCGCGCCTTCCGGCGCGGCCGACCCGCGCACGAGCACGATCAACCTCCTTGTCACGACGAACGTCAAGGACACGACGGGCCGCAACATCGCCGCGCCGTTTCCTCAGACGTTCACGGCGACCGGTACGTCATCGACGCCGAACGACGGCAATGGCTACATCAGCGGCCAGATCTTCGACGCGGCGAACGGCCGCGGGCTCGCTGGAACATCGATCGCGATCACCGCAGCGAACGCCACGACCGTTTCCGCTTCCACCGATTTGGCGGGCCACTACACGCCCACGCCGCGTGTACCGGAAGGCGCCTACGCGATTCACGTGTCGGCGCCGGGCTATACCGACGTCTACCGCCAGGTCGTCGTCGCCGCTGGTCAGGGGGTCGTTCCGATCGACATCCGCCTGACACGCCGCGGCAAGAGCGCCACGATGGCGTCCGCCGATCTCACCGTCTCGCACGGCGGTGACGACTCTCTCACGCGCAAAGCGACGCTGACGATTCCTGGCGGCACCGCCGCCACCGGCACGATCGCCACGCTCACGGCCGTCGGCGGCCAGGGCCTTCCGGGGCTGCTGCCGCTCGGCTGGTCGCCGCTCGCCGCCGCGGAAATCCACGTCCAGACTCCGGCCGCGACGCTCCTTGGCGCCGCGACCGCAAACGTCGCGTTCCAGCTCACCGCCGACGTCGCGGCTTCCGGCCGCGCCATCACGGCGGTCGGCTATGACGCGTCACGCGACCAGTGGGACGTCCTGCAGCCGGTCGTCTCGATCGACGGCAACAACGTCGCGAAGGTGAACTTCGCGCTGCCCGCGACGAGCGCTGACAGCAGTGGCGCGAACAGCGGCACGACCGCCGTCGCACTCGTCTATCCCGACGTGGCGCCACTCGCCGCGCCTCCCGCGCCGCTCGCAGGCGGCACGCTCACCGGCGTCGCCGATCCGTGCGCCTCCGGCGCCTGCCCGGCGTTCATGGCAAAGTCGTTCACGCTCAATCCCGCGATCGTCACGCCGACGCAGCGCACCGTCGCGACGCTCCTGATCGACTCCTCGAACACAACCCCGCCGGCGTTCCCCTCCGGCACCGCGATCGACGCGCTCGTCAACGAAGAGCTGCGCCTGGTCGACGGCAGCATCCTCACCGACCAGCCGTTCTCGACCGACCTCTTGCTCTATCGCTCGCTCGACAGCAAGAGTGCGATCGCCGACTTCCACCTTGCGCCGAGCACGAATGCCTCGCAGCCGACTTTGCAGATCGGCTTCGACCACATCCAGATCCTGCCGTACCCCGGCCGCCTCGATCGCGGAACGCTGATCGGCCCCGCCGGCGGACACGTTCCGTCCGACGAGCAGGTGCAGGTCGACATCCCGACGGGCGCCACCTCAGATGCGTTGCACGCCGCCGCGGCCTCGATGTCGTCGGCCGACCTGCAGCAGTTCGGGTCGATCGACGGATTCCAGATCGTTGCCGGCTTCACGCTGACGCTCGATCCGGCGACCACGACCCAGCAGCCGTTCGCTACCACGCAGCTCGTCAAGTCCGCGACCGCCACATTCACCGTAGACCCGGCGGTCGTCGGCAGCGCGCCGCAGCTCGTCCTCGCGGAAGTGCTTCCGCAGACGACGTTCGGCCGCATGTTCCACCTCGCGGGCACCATGGCCGCGCCGCAGCCGATCGCATCTTCGACGCTGCTGCACTTCGCGACCGCACCCGTCAATCCTGCGGTCCTGCCGGTCGACGGCATCGTTCGTCCCGGCCAGTACCTGCTGCTCCTCGCGAAGCAGCCGATCGCGTTCGCGACCGGCACGGTCGCGCAGTCGACCGGCGTTGTGATCGCCGGAGCCGGCGTCACCACCGCATCCCTCGGCATGCGCGATCTCTCGCGAGCGACTGGCGTTTACGCCATTCCGGTCGTCGCCGCGCCCGCGAGTCCGTTCTCCCTCACGCCGCTTCATCCGACCCTCGGCGACGGCGTGCCGTACGCTGCGGCTACCGCTCCAGTGCCGAACGCGGTCGTCCCGGTCAACCTTACCTTTGCCGTGCAGGCACCGTCGATCCAGAGCGTGATCGTCACCGGCCCCACGGGTGCCGTCGACCTCAAGACCAACAACGGCGCGACCGGTATCAGCCTCAGCACCGGCGTCCAGGTGACGTTCAATCAGTCGATCGACGGGACGTCGGTCAACGCCAGTTCGATCACCGTCACCGGCTCGAACGGTCAACTCGTCAACGGCGCGACGACTCCGAACGGCACCGCGCTCACTTGGGCTCTCGCCCTCGGCAACTCGCTCGCGGTGAACTCGACCTACTCCGTCACCGTCAGCGGTACCGTTCGCGGCTCGCATGGGGCGCCGCTCGGGACGACGAAGGTCTACACCTTCTCCAGCGTCACGCAGCTCACTTCGACGCAGATCAACGCATCGAAAATCCGGATCACCATCCCCGACGCGAACGGCATCTCCACCATCGTCGGCGATCCGGGCGCCCTCCCCACCGTGCCGCCCGAGCCGCACGTCTGGAGCGTCGTCGGGGTCCGCCGAGGAAATGCGTTCATCACGCAGTACCAGACACAGGCGAACAACGACGGCAGCTTCACGTTGAAAGTCGGTACCTGCGGCGGCAGCGGCAAATGCGCCGACAGCATCACGATCTACGACCACATCGACCTCGACGTCCTCAACGCGGCGTCGAACGTCGCGGCGGTCATCCCTCTGACGCCATTCGTCACCGCTGACGGCCAGGGCTTCGTCGCTCCGCCAGACCAGACCACCACTTTCACCAGCAAGGATGGCGCAACGATCACCGTCCCGGCGGGCGCATTCGACCAGCCGACGATCGTCGCGGCGCACCGTGTCACCACCGCCGACTCATTCGCGGCCGTTCCCGGCTTCAGCACTGAGCTCGGCTTCTACGGCGGACTCCAGCTGTCGTTCGACTGCACCGGTGGCGTCAATCCGAGCGCGCCGCCCTGCGTCGCGCACAAGAAGCTCGACGTCAGCATTCCGCTCACCGTCGATCCCGGCGGCAAGACCTTCCTACTCGGCAAGCTCGGGCAGTCGGTGCTCGGTCCGCGCATCATGATCGTCGACACGCTCAAGGCGTCGAACGGTCAGCTCGTGACCGGCCCCAGCTCGACGGCGCAGTCGATGCGCGCCTCCACGCTCGCGGCGAAAACGGGGCCGGCCAAAGTGCAGACGATCGTCAATGCCGACGTTCGGTCCTACCTGCAGGGCGTCGACCGGAGCGGCATCTACTCGGCCGTCGACATCCGCGTGGCCGCGGGCGCGAGCCTCGGGTGGGCCGCGATCGATTCGCTCGGCGGCAATCAGGACATCTTCGACAGCCTCTGGTCGTCGCTCTACCTCAGCCACGAATACCTGGCGGAGGGACACGGCCGCGCGATCATGCCGGTGCTCGCGGGCGTTCCCTTCTCTATCGTCGGATACGACGCTGGAACGGGACTGCAGGCGTTCAGCAAAGCCTACGACCCGCTGCCGGTCTCCGACCCCGGCGTCACATATGTCATCGATCCGCCTTCGGGCGACGACGAGGGACCGTATCCCGTCTTCATCTCGCCGGGGACCGTCGAGATCGTCGACCTCGTCGCCGCGAATGACCCGACCAACAACATCGACCTCACCATCACGCGGCCCAACCTCAAAGTCTCTCTCACCGCCGGCAACGTCGAAGTCGATGACACCCTGCCGGATGCGGTCATCGCTCACGTTCTGAACGTTTCGAAGGGCCACTACGCGCAGGCCACTCTCAACCAGGGTGGCGGTGGTCATACCGCGATCGTCGCCGGCGACGTCGGCGACCGCATCGTCATCATCGAAGGGCAGAAAGACGTCGACCCCGACACCCAGCTTTCGGTCGTCTTCAGCAAGCCGTTCGACACCGGCACCGCGTCAACCGATCCGGAAGCGATCGACCAATCGCTCCACGGCTTCATCACCGTCGAGCGTGCGGTGCCGCCGGACCCGAACGTTCAGCCGGTTCCGCCGCCTCAGTATTTCGACGTTTCGAAGGAAGCTCGGTATGAGGTCGATTCCGGCGGAGCGCGCCTGAAGATCATCTTCCCGGCGTCACTACAGCGCGGTCAGCTCTACCGCATCAACCTCGGCCAGAACATCTCCGAAATCTCGCCGGCAGGCAGCACGACGCCGGCCCTGAAGATCGATCAGGTGCGCATCAATAACAGCGTCACCGGCGACCTGCAGAACATGGGCGCTCAGGCGAGCGTCAGCATCACGTTCCAGGTGCGCGAGGTCCAGACTCTCGGCTCTTTCAGCCTGCCGCAGTGGACCGTTCCGAGCGGCACGCCGCCGCCGACTGGAACCGTTCGCGACTACGCGCTCAACGGCAACCTGCTTTTCATCTCCGCGCTCGACGGCGGCGTGCTCGCGTACGACGCGTCCGATCCAGCGGCGCTCAAGGATCCGCCGGCAGGTTCGACCGCTCCGCGGCCGAAGCCGATTTCCCGCTTGCCGCAGGAGTTGTCCTCCCAGCAGTACTGGGCCATCGCGTCCGACCAGCATGGCCGCGTCTACACGACCAGCGTCGGCGACACATTCGGGTACCTCACGTCGCTGCGCCTCGAAGACTTCATCGCGGCCGGCTCCAACCCGCCGTCGGTCGGCGTCGTGCCGCCGAAGGCCGAGTCGATCGTCTCGTGGGCGCCGGGAAGCAGCCTCAGTCTCGACATCGACACCATCATCAGCGACCGGCCCGAGGGCATCCCCAGGAAGCTCCAGTTGGCCGAGCAGGACGTCACGGTCACCACGACCTTGGCCAACTTCATAGCGCAGCCGCCGGCCGGAATCGTGGTGCAGCCGCAGGCTCCAGACGGAGACTTCTCCGTCCTCAACCTCATCGTTACGCGCGCGAACGGATTCCCTTACGTATCCCAGCGCGTCACGATCGAGAACGCCACGCGCGACATGCGCTGGAGCGTCGACGCGTATCAGGGCGGCACGCAGCTCAACGGTATTGCCGCTGAAGACGGCGACACGATCAACGTCATCTTCAACCAGCGGACATACGGCGTCGTCACCATTTTCGGTTACGGCATCGGTGTCTTCGACCTCAACGCGATCGATTCGAACCACGATCCGAACCGCGGCTCCGCTTACCAGCCGATCGCCGAGTCGGTGAAGGTCACGGCGGCGGACACCGACTACAACTGCAATCCCATCGTGGACCCGACCGCGATCGCCAATCTCGCGCTGTCGCCGGACGACGCCATGATCGGCGCGCCGGTGGCGAATGCGAGCGACCCTCCGGCGCTGATCGTCTACGGCGTCGACGTCCACCGCGGCGTTCTCGACGACGTCATCCATCCGAAGACCACGACCAGTCTCACCCAGGAAGATTGCAACGACCGCGGGCACGGAATCCTGCTCACCGCCGGTGTCGGCAACGCATGGATCGATGCGATCGATGCGGCCTTTAACCAGAAGTTCGGCCGGAAACCATTCGCGCGCTTCAACGGAATTCAGACATTCCACTGGCACCTCGAGGCGTTGGACAACAAGCCGGTCGTCCCGCCGTCGACGGCGAATCCGAACCCTCCGCCCTTCGGCCAGCGGCACTCAACCGCGTTGCAGGCGGTCGATCGCGACTACCTGCTCGTGCCCGGAAACGAGCTAGGTCTCATCATCCTCGACGCGACCTATCCCGCGGGCGCTCTCCAGGCGGATGACAATCCGCTCAACAGCAACGTCGCCGACGTCATCTGGGTGCCGGGCGGCGCGGCCGCGGTCCGCGTCATTCCACGGACCCACTACTGCGTCGTCGTCGACGGCACCGGCCGCGTCCTCCTCGTCGACCTCGCGAACATTGACGAGCGCTGGAACGCCGACGGCAGCCCGGTCACCAGTCACCTCTTCGGCAACGTGGCGACCGCGCTCGGCGAGACTTCGCCGTTCGGCAACGGCGGACTCGATCCGCGCATCGTCTGGATTTCCAACGACCCGCTCGTTACCGGCACGCTGCCTCCCGTCATCGACGTCGACACCGGCATGGTCTACGCCGGCAGCGCCGGCGGAACGACGACGAACGTCATCGCCGCGCTCGATCCTCCGATCCGGCTGTACGCCAATCTCGGCAACGGGAAGATGGAGGAGATCGGCGGCGTCGTTCCCCTCGGCGTCAAGCCGCCCGACAACGTCCTGCACCTCGGATCGAACGCGACGAGCGCCGCCGACGCCTCCCTCGCGGCGTTCCGCGTCGAGGTCTCGCTCCCCGGCAAGATCGCCGATATCGTCACGCAGCAGAGCAACGGGAAGCTGCCGGTCACCATCGAGAGCGAACGCGTCGCCGGACAGCCGGTGGAACAGACTCCCGAGCTGGTCCAGGCGACTCCGTTCCCGCGCGCGCATTTCCGCGCCGTGCGCCCCGACGGCCTCTCCGACTCGCGCGCCCTCACGTTCACCGTCGACCGCGACATCCCCGCGACGCTCGCGTCGAAGCTGAAGTACCAGAAAGGCTTCAACCACTTCATCTCGAAGTGGATCATCGCGATCGCCGACCCGCGCGCGAGCAAGTCTTACCAGTGGCAGAGTCCCCAGCCCGGAGTGCCGGCCGACAAGACGGGCGCCGGTTGCTACGCGTGTGACCGTCCGGCGTCGCTCGTCTCGAAGGACGAGCCGGACGTCTACGAGATCTGGTCCGGCGGTCGTGACTTCGCGATCAAACCGGAGCTCAAACTGCCGGCCAGCGGCCAGCAACCGACGACCATCTTCGACGGCACGCCCTACGCCTACCTCGCGCAGGCGAACCGGTTCGTGAAGCGCTTCCCGACCGTGATGGCAGATACCGTCCGCTCGCTCGACGTCGTCTCCGCCAGCCAGGCGCCTCCGATCGCCGGCGGCGCTGTCGCCGGCAGCATCTTCATGCACTCCGGCGAAGTCGCGCTCACCGCGAACGACCTCTCCGCCGGCGGACGTGCGGGATGGAACGTCGACGTCGATCGCACGTACCGCTCGAGCACCATGCTTCCCAGCCCGTTCGGCCTCGGGTGGACCTCGTCCATGTTCCGCCGGCTGCGCGAGCTGCCGGGCGGCGCCGTCGAATATCGCGACGGCTCCGGCGAAGTCTGGCTCTTCAAAGTGCCGAACAGCACGACGACCCCCGCATACGTCGCACCCGCCGGTCTTCTCCTTCGCCTCGTCCGCACTCCGGACGGATGGGAGATGGTCGACATGAAGCGCCGCATCACCACCTTCGACGACCTCGGCCGCATCCTGACCGAGAGCGACGAATTCGGCGGCGCCGGCTTCACCGGCACCGGCAACACCATCCGTTACCTCTATGACATCACGGGACGCCTCGCCGCGGTCGTCGATCCGCTCGAGCGCGCGACGAAGATCGCGTACTGGGACTACGCCGCCGGCGTCGATGGCTGGAAAGTCGGGCGCGTCAAGAGCATCACCGACTGGCGTCAACGCAAGGTCGACTACGACTACGACAGTTACGGGCGCCTCCTCAGCGTCCGGCTTGCTGCCGTGTCGAACGTCGTCAACGCGGACGGCAACAACATGACCACACGGCCGGCGATCGTCTACGGCCAGCCGAGCTTCAACGGTGGTCCTTTCAACGACGCGGTCGAGCTCCTGCCCGAGCTGTCGACGGTCAGCGATCCGTCGTACAACAGCGTCGACGACAACGCGAACGTCACAACCAGCAAACCGCGCATCCAGCTCGGCTTCGGCAGCGGCAATGATCGCGGCAAGCTCACCGCCGAGACGCTGTACGACGGTCCGAGCAACGTCGCGGGAAGTACCGTCTCCGTCGACTACTCGTCGCTGAAGGTCACGGACGCCCTCGGTCACGCGCGCTCGTACACGCTCACGTCGACGGCGCGGCCGGCCGACTACAACGCCGCGCGCCAGCAGTTCCAGACGATGACGGACACCGTGCAGGTCGCGGGTGAGATCGGTCAACTGCCGATCGTCGCGTTACCCGGCGCACCGAGCCTCTCCCCCAAAGGACGTACGTTCACGTTCGGCTATAGCCCCGACCCGGCCGGGACTGACACCAACCAGCAACTGAGCAGCATCAAGCTGGATGGTGCCGTGCTGTCGACCTACGCCTTCCAGGACGCCCCGGCCGCACCAGGACCGGTTGTGAAGTCAGCGACGGAGCATCCGCTGTTCTCGACCCTCCCGAATCTGACGCAGACCGGCAACGACGTTGCCATGAGCTACAACTATCAGAACAGCGACGGTCTGTTCCTCGCCTCGGTCGGCACGCCGAACGATGGCTCGCTAAACATGCCCGAGCCGCATCGCGGCTTCACCACTCCGTCCGCGCCGAACGACGTGCAGGAGACGGATACCTACACCGACAGCACCGGACTCCTTTCCACCGTACAGACGACGGGCGGCACCGACACGCAGGCCGGCAACAGCTCGAGCCTGCAGATCGGCTACTGGCCCGACACCGACTCGATGCTCTGGCGTCGCGCGATGCCGATGACCGTCACGCGCGGCGCGGATACGACCACTAAGTACGAATACGATCAGCCCCAGCGCCAGATCACGGTCACCGACAGCCGGGACGTCAAGACCGTCACCACGCTCGACGAATGGGATCGCCCGGTCGACGTCAGGACGCAGAACGGTCCGGAGCTCACGCTCCACACCGCGTTCACGTACTACGCGAGCGGGCAGGTCCACACCGTCCAGCGCGACCAATCGAGCCTAAGCAACAACGGGTCGACCGTCACGACCACATACGCATACGACATCCTCGGCCGTCTCACGGACGTGAAGACCGATCAGATCCAGGTTGACGCGGTTCCGACCACCGTCGAGAAGAAGATTACGTTCGCCGTCCCGGCCACGACCGTCACGACCGTTGTGACGCCGCCGGGCACGACGACGACCGTGCATCTCGATGACCTCAGCCGCCCGTCGATGACCGAAGTCGATCCGGGCACCTCGCCGACGATCAAGTCCTACTTCGGATACGACATCGCCGGGAACCTCGTCTTCCAGTCCGGCAACTTCACGGCCCAGGCGATGGCCTACGACGCGGCGGGCCGCCTCGCGGGTGTCCTCCGCTCCGACAACACATCGACTTCCATCCTGCGCGACGGCTGGGGCAACCCGACCGAGGTGCGCGACTACGACGCCAGCAACCAGGTGTACGGCCACGTCCTGTCACACTTCACTCCGACGGGCCGCGTGAAAGACTCGACGACCGACACCGGCAACAACTACCAGCGGACCGCGACGTTTGCGTGGGACGGCGCCGGCCTCACCAGCAGCACGGTAGTCGCGGGCACCTCGAACTCATCGGCGAACACGAGCACCGGTTCCAAGCGTGCCATCCGTTCGCTCTACGACAGCGCCGGCCGTCAATTGTCCACTGCATTCGGCGCCGGCGACCTCGGGCAGAACATCCCCGATCCCTTCATGAAGAGCAGTGTGTCGACCTTCGCACACCAGAGCAGCGACTTCCCCGAAATGACGACGCTGACCGAAGGTCCCAGCGCCGTGACCCAGCCGCGGTCGTATCAGCAGACCCTGAACTACGACACCCCCGGCGACGTGACGAAGGTCGACGTGAACGGGTTGTCGTTTGAACAGCACTTCGACGAAGCGGGCAACGTCGTCCGCACCAAGGAGCCGTCGCAAGATCCGAATGTCGATCTGACGACCACGTACCAGTACGACGGTCGTGGCAAAGTTGCGACGGAGACGAAGCCGGGGAGCCCGAACAACCCCGTCAAGTACGAGTGGAGCTCGACGGGCGTTGCCGCGAAGTACACCGACGAGCAAGGCGAGAAAACCACATCCGCGAGCACCGATCGCGATCTCCTCGGGCGTCCGCTGCGCCGCGTCTACCAGGACGGAACCACCGAACAGTTCGTGTGGGATGGTCCACGGCTCCGCAGCTACACGAACCGCTCCGGCCAGTTACAGACGTTCGAGTATTACCCCAACACCGATCGCCTCTTCAGGATCACTTACGGCAGCACGGTCGAGATACTCACGTACGACGACGCCGGCAGGCTGAAGACGTGGACGACGCCCGGCGCGATCCTCACTTACTCCAATTACGACAAGGAAGGCCATCCGGGGCAGACCGCCGTCACGCGAATCGCTCCGGACGGCGCCACTCAGCTCGCGACGTACACGCAGACGCATACGTGGAACGCGCACGGCGAGCGGATGGCCTGGACGATGCCGCGCAGCACGGCGCCGACGGTGCCGTGGACCGACACCGTCAACGAGGATCACGACGAAGCGGGCAACGTCATCGGCATCACGCGGACGCTGTTCGGCAGCACGAGCAGCGTTCCCTCGAGCGTCCTGGCGGCGCAGTTCCTCAACGCCGGCCGTCCGTTCCAGCGCACCATCACGACCGACTGCTCCGCGATCAGCGCGTGCAATGCGGCATCGATCGTCCGCAACTACGACTACAACTCGGTCGGCCAGATGAGCCGCGTCGAGGTGCAGTCGGCCGGACAGACCGTCGCCGGCTCGCAAGTCGCCTTCGACGGCGTCCGCATCTCCGACATTCAGATCCTCGGTATCTCCGGCGACACGCATCATTCGAAGTTCCACTACGACGCGCGCGGCCGCCTCGACGGCATGATCCCCGACACGACCGACGCCAACGCCAACGCGACGTCGGCCTCGGTGCCGGGCCGCATCGGCCTCTCGTATGACGACACCGACTTCCTCTCTCAGAAAGCGAGGACGCCGCTCGACCCGTCCGCTGCCGTAGTGCAGTCGACGTTTACGCCGACGAGCGCAGGCCACAAGGTCCAGAGCCTCGGCTCGCAGACATTCACCTACGGCGGCAATCCGACCACCGGCGCCGGCGCGAACCTCGTGGACGATGGCAAGTACGTCTACGAGTGGGACGCGAAGGATGAGTTGATCGCGGTCATCCAGAAGCCTCTCACCACGGCGAGCCCGATCCGCCGCATCCGCTACTTCTATGACGGCAACGGCCGCATCGTCGGACGTCGTGCAGAGTCGGCGAACGTCACGACCCTGAGCGATCCGCTCGACGCGCTGCAGTGGCAGCTCGAGACCAATCCGTCCATCCTCGCGGGCGACGGTCTCCCGGCCGACACGACCTTTGTTTGGGATCCGATCTCCGATCAGCTGGTGTCGGTGTTCGACACGAACGCGTCGCCGACCGACCCGAATGGCGGGCTGCTGCGGCAGTACCTCCACGGCGGCATCGGCTACGACGATCCTATCGAGGTCACGGTGAACTTCTCGCAGACGGCCCAGGGTGGTCTGCAGCGGCTCTACCCGGTGTTCGACGAAGCGGGCACCGGCTCGCT
>DASYSN010000212.1:0-4957 GCA_036003305.1 Thermoanaerobaculia bacterium | reverse complement strand
GTGGCCGCCGCGCTGATGGGGGATGTCGTCGCCGCACTGGTGGCCGTCGCGCTCTGCAGTTGGCTGTTTTAGGGTTCTGTGTGGCGCCGGCGCCCTCGCCGGCGCGGTGAAAAGGAAAGCGCTGCCGCGCAACTATGTTTCATCGCGCCGGCGAGGGCGCTGGCGCCACACCGAGGCAGCTACGCAGTCAGCCGTTTCTGCACCTTCTTCACCTCGAAGGTGACGAGGCCGCCGGCGATCAGCAGCATCAGGATGCCGAGGAGCGCGCGCATGGCGGTTCCGGCGAACTTCAGCAGCAGCGAGAAGATCCAGACGCTGCCGAGGGTGATGGCGACGGTCAGGATTCCGGCACGGATCGCGACGCCTTTGGCGGTGTCGCGCAGGGACATCGGCGGTTCCATCGGTTGGATAGTCATACCTTCGATCAGATCAACGCGCGTGCCGGAACCGGCGGCCTCGGCTGGTAGGATGTCGCCGTGCAGGAGAGAGGCATGGTGGAGGAGAGTGTGATCGTCGCGTACGCGATGGAGCGCGACGTCTACATCGACGGATCGCGTTGCGGCACGACGAACCAGCTCCTGAAAATCCCGATCGGCAACCACACCTTCGACCTCGGCACGCCCGCCACGTATTCGCCGAAGAGCGTGACGAAACTCGTCTACGGGACCTCGCCCGCAACGCCGCTCGTCATCACGTTCGAGCCGGAGCTGTAGACGGCCGCGAGGCAACGTACACCAGCGCGCCGGCGGTGACGGCGATCGCGGCGGCGATGAAGTTGAACTTGTTCAGCGTCAGGAAGAGCGTCAGCGAGATCACGGTGCCGAGGATGGCGAGGATGATCACGTAGACGCTCCTGTCGCCGACGAGCTTCTTTCGGATGAACGGGATGCCCCCGCACGTGAAGAGGTAGGTCGAGAGGCGCGCGACGGCCGAGAGCATCGCGAGCTGCGCGAATGAGCCGGCGAGCGAGAAGACGGCGGCGACGGCGACGTGGATCACGATCGCGACGGTCGGCGTGTGGAACTTCGGATTGACGCGGCTGACCGGGCCCATGCGTCGGTCGAGCGAGAGCGCGAAGAGCATGCGGGAGCCTTCGAGCACCGTTCCGGAGTTCGTGCCGGCCATCGACAGCAACGCGCCGAGGGTGACGAGAAAGGCACCGATTGGTCCGATCAGCACCGCGGCGGCGTCGGCGATCGGCGTGGCGCTCTTCGAGAGATCAGGGATCGTCGCCATCGCGCCGAGCTGCGCGAGCACGTAGATCGCGGCGATCGCCAGCGTCCCGACGAGGAGCGCGCGCGGGAGGTCGCGACGTGGATTCTTGAACTCGCCGGCGGGGACGCCCATGTTCTCGAAGCCCGCATACGCGAACAGCATGAAGAGCGCCGCCTCGTTCCAGTGCGTTCCGGCGCCGGGCATCGTGAGCGATGCCGGGATCGGGTTGTGGCGCCACGCGATGAGCGCGACGACGATGAATCCGACGAGCGGAATGAGCTTGCCGAATGTGAATACGTAGATCGACGCCGCGCCGTAGCGGACGCCGACGTAGTGGATCGCGCCGAGGATCAGCAGCGTGCCGAGGATGATCGAAGCGCGCCACGCGCCGGTGCCGAGCGGCCTGTAGAGAAACGCGAGCGAGACGACGAATCCGTTCGACAGCGACGCGAGCGAGGTCAGGCGCGCGATCCAGTTCATCCAGCCGGTCTCGAATCCGACGAAGTCGCCGAACGCGGTCTTCGCGTAGAGGTACGCGCCCCCCGGCTCGCTGAAGTGACTCGACGCCTCGGCGAAACAGAGCACGAGGATGAACACCGGCACCGAAAAGATGAGTGGCGCCCACAGCGAGAACGGCCCGAGGATCTTGTACGACTCCGTCGGCAGCAGGAACACGCCGGAGCCGACGACGGCATTGATGCACATCGCCACGAGGCCCCAGAAACCGACGGTACGGACGAGCTGCTTACTGGCGTCGTTCACTGCTTTACATACCCCTTGCCGCGCAGCGCCCGTCCGGGCAGCGCTTTGGTGATCACGCCGTCACGCAACACCGGTGTTCCGTTGACGATCACGTCGAGGACTCCCTCGCTGAAGTGGTGCGGATCTTCGAACGTCGCGACGTCGCGGATGGTGTCGGCGTCGAAGACGACGACGTCGGCCTTCATGCCGGGGCGCAGGACGCCGCGGTCTTCGAGATGCACGCGATCGGCGGCCTGGGAGGTCATCTTCCGCACCGCTTCTTCCAGTGTGAAGAGATGCTCGTCGCGTGAGTAGTGGCCGAGGACGCGAGCGAACGTTCCGTAAGCGCGGGGGTGGGTCGCGACGCCGCGGGCGCGCGCCTCGGGCGTCGGGGAGCCGGAGTCGGATCCGATCGAGACCCACGGTTGCTTCAGCGCGGTGCGCACGTCATCTTCATTCATGGAGAAGAAGATCACGGCGGGGGAGCCCTTCGTCTCGCTGAAGAGGCGGATGAGCGCCTTGTCCGGCGTGACGTTCATCTCCACCGCGATCTGCTCGATGAATTTCTTCTGGTATTGCGCGAGTGCCGGATTGTCGATGCGCGCGACGTAGATCCCGCGGTCGCCGCGCTTCGCGACCTGCCCCTGCAGCGCTTCGTCGATCTTCGCGCGTTGGCCCGGATCGGCGAGCCGCTTCTGGAACTCGGCGTAGCCGCCTTCGAGAGCCCAATCCGGCGCGAGCGTCGACAGCGAGGTCGCCGAGGCGATGTACGGATACGCGTTCGCGGCGACGTCGATCCCCTCGACGCGCGCCGCGTTGATGCGGTCGACGACGTGCGGCATCTTCCCCCACACCGCGCGGCCGCCGACCTTCAGGTGCCAGATGTTGACGGGGATCTTCGCTTCGCGGCCGATGCGGAACGCCTCGTCGAGGCCGAGGTCGATCTGCGTCCCCTCGTCGCGCATGTGCGTGAAGTAGACACCGTCGTACTTCGCGGCGACCTTCGCCAGCGCGATGATCTCGTCGGTGGTCGAGTACATCGCGGGGAGGTAGATGAGCGAGGTCGAGATGCCGATGGCGCCGTCGCGCATCGCCTGGTCGACGATGCCCTCCATCTGCTGCAGTTCGGCGGCGGTCGGCTGGCGGTTGATGGTGCCGATGACCATCTCGCGCGGGTTCGAGGCGCCCAGGAAGAGGGCGAAGTTGATCGCGGTGCCGCGGTGATCGAGCGCGTCGAGGTAGTCGCGGAGCCGCGGCCACTTCGCATTCGGCGCATTCGACGGTCCCGGCGATTCGCCTTCGCCGGTCACCTCGGTCGTCACGCCCTGCCGCACCTTCGCCTCGAGCGTCGGATCGACGAAGACGGAGCTCTGCGACTGGCCGAGGAGGTCGATGAAGCCGGGGGAGACGATGTGGTCGTGCGCGTCGATCGTCGATGCCGCGGTCTGGTGCGACAGGTCGCCGATCGCGACGATCCGGTCGCCGCGAATCCCGACGTCCGCGCGGAACCACGGCGCGCCGGTGCCGTCGACGACGCGGCCGTTGGTGATCATGAGATCGTAGTCGTGCATGGGCGGGTGGGTGGTGGCGCAGGCGAACGTCAGAGCGCAGAGCGCAGTGCTTAGAGCGTGGGAAAAACGTCTCATTTCATTCCTCGAACGAGATCGTCGTAGGTTTGGCGCTCTCGCACGATGCGCGCTTCATCGCCGTCGACGAGGATCTCCGGCGGAAGCAGCCGCGCGTTGTAATGCGACGCCATCGAAAAGCCGTACGCGCCGGCGTCGCAGAAGGCGAGGAGGTCGCCGATGCGCGGCTCGTCGATCGTCCGCGTGAGGACCTCGCCTTTGCTGTTGCGCGTGAAGACGTCGCCCGACTCGCAGAGATTGCCGGCGACGACGACGTCCTCGGTCGATCCGCGTTGGGTGCAATTCAGGATGTGGTGATACGCGCCGTACTTCGACGGACGGACGAGGTGGTTGAAGCCGGTGTCAACGCCGACCCACGTCATCCCGGCGCTGATGCGCCGCGCCGTGACGCGCGCGAGCAGGAAGCCCGACTGCGCGACGACGTAGCGTCCCGGCTCGAGGATCGCGTCGACCTCCCGCGCGCGGAGCAGTTTGTCCGCGATCGTGGTGAGACCGTCGCCGTATTCTTCGATCGGGAACTCCGCTTCGCCCGGCTTGTACGGGATCGAGAGTCCGCCGCCGAAGTTGACGAACCGGAGATGCTGGAAGTCGGGAACGAGCTCGAGGAGCCGCCGCGCGGAATCGAGCAGCGGCGCGATCGTGTCGACGCCGGAGCCGATGTGCGCGTGGACGCCGACGACGCGCCGTCCCGTGTCCTCGACCA
Source organism: Thermoanaerobaculia bacterium (assembly GCA_036003305.1). Taxonomy (GTDB): domain Bacteria; phylum Acidobacteriota; class Thermoanaerobaculia; order Gp7-AA8; family Gp7-AA8; genus DASXHZ01. Next base: position 652 of record DASYSN010000212.1, on the reverse strand, counting down.
TCATCCGTGCGTCGCGCACCTCGGCGAGGTCGATGCCGAACTTCACTCCCTCGCCGGCGGTGACGACGTCGGCGTGGTGTCCCGCGCCGACGTCAGGGTTGACGCGCAACGCGATCGGATTCTGCAAGCCGAGGCGGAGGATGCGATCGATCTCGGAGACGGAGTTGACGTTGATCACGATCCGCGCATCGTTGATCGCTCGAAGGTCGTCGTCGGAGACGTTCGAGCAGGTGAACCAGATCTCGTCGCTCGTGAAGCCGGCGTGCTTCGCGATGAAGATCTCGCCCGGCGAGACCGCATCGCAGCCGAACCCGTGCTCGCGCACGAGCTGCAGGATCGCCGCGTTGCTGTTCGCCTTCATGGCGAAAAATGGACGGAAAGGGAGACGCGCGAACGCCCCCTTCACCCGCTCGATCTGCCGCCGGATGGTAGCCGCGTCGTACACGTACAGCGGCGTGCCGAACTTCGCGGCGAGGTCGAGAGCGGATTGGGAACCGATGTGGAGAAGACCGGATTCGAACTGCATGAGCGGCGAATGATAAACCCCGTACAATCCGCGCATGCAGCAATACCTCGACCTCGTCCGGACGATTCTCGATCACGGGAACCCGAAGTCCGACCGCACAGGGACCGGGACGCTGTCGATCTTCGG
>DASYSN010000211.1:0-2971 GCA_036003305.1 Thermoanaerobaculia bacterium | reverse complement strand
AAGGAGAAGCTGCTGGTGGTCGACACCGGGCGGCATCAGAGCCATACGGAGAAGATCGTCGAGCTGTCGAAGAAGATGTACTCGCCGGTGGTCGACGTCGTGAACACGCACTGGCACCTCGACCACATCGGCGGCAATGCGTTGATCCGGCGCGAGTTTCCGAAGGTGCGGATCTACGCGAGCGGCGCGCTCGGCGACGCGCGGAAGGGCTTTCTGGAGAATTACCGCCACCAGCTCGAAGGCGTGATCGCGCAGACGTCCGATCCTGCGCAGAAGGATGCTTACACGACGGAGCTGCATCTGGTCGAGGCCTCGGACCAGCTCGCGCCGGACGTCGTCGTCACGAAATCGCAGAAGATGGCGCTCGGCGGACGCCGCGTCGAGCTGTACCTCGAAAAGAACGCGGTGACCGCCGGCGATCTCTGGGTCTATGAGCCGTTCTCGCACGTGCTCGTCGCCGGCGATCTCGTCACGTTGCCGGTTCCGTTCCTCGACACCGCCTGTCCCGCCGGCTGGTCGTCCGCCCTCGACCGGCTCGAACGCGTGAAGTTCAAGACGCTCATTCCCGGCCACGGCGCCCCAATGACGCGTTCGGATTTCGAGACCTACCGCACCGCTTACCGCAACCTGATCGCCTGCAGCGCGTCCTCGGCCGGAAAGGATCAGTGCATCGACGGCTGGATGTCCGACGCCGCGCCGCTGCTCAAGGACGAGAAGCCGGAGTTCGTCCGCTCGCTGCTCGACTACTACGTCGGCAACGTCCTTCGCGGCGATCCGGCAGCGATTCGCAAACGGTGCGGCGCGGCGTGAGCCTCACGCTGAGCTTCCTCCCCGGCCGCTTCGCCGTCTGCCGCCTCGGCGCTCACGACGCCGTGCCCGACTGGGCGGGCGGTGCGTTCGTTTCGATCACGCGAACGGAGGACGAGCTTTCGATCGTCTGCGATGAATCGTCGGTTCCGGACGACGTGCAGGCGGAGCGCGGATGGACGTGCCTGAAGGTGCTCGGTCCGCTGCCGTTCGAGATGGTCGGCGTCGCGGCGGCGCTGACGGCGGCGCTGGCCGCGGCGTCGGTCAGTGTGATCGTCGTCGGGACGTTCGACACCGATTACCTGCTCGTGAAGGAAGCGCTGCGCGCGAAGGCGATCGCGGCATTGGAAGGCGCCGGGTTCTGTGTGGCGCCGCCGCCCTCGGCGGCGCGCGCCGGCGAGGGCGCCGGCGCCACACAGAAGCAGGCCATGTCACGCGAGTGATTCGTACAACCGCGCGTACGTTTCGTACCTCGCGCGATTCAGTTCGCCGGCTTCGACGCGGCGTTTGACTTCGCAGTCAGGCTCGTGGACGTGGCTGCAGTTGGTGAAGCGGCACGATTCGGCCGGCTCGACGAACTCCGGAAAGTAGTCGCGGAGGGACTCGCGGTCGAGGTCCCACAGGCCGAACTCGCGGATGCCGGGGGTGTCGATGAGGTACGTGCCGGCGCCGAAGTCGTAGAGGGTGGCGCGGGTCGTGGTGTGACGGCCGGTGCCGCGGCGGTGAAGACCTCGCGTGGCGAGCTGGAGCCGCTCGTCGAGCGCGTTGAGGATCGACGACTTGCCGACGCCACTGTGGCCCACGAGCGCCGCCATCCTCCCTTCGACCTCGGAGCGCAGCGCATCGAGTCCTTCCCCGCTCTTGGTCGAGACCGCGATCACCGGGACTTCGAGATCGCGATACGGCGTGAGCTTCGCCAGCTCCGCTTCGCGCTCGTCGTCCGACAACAGGTCGACCTTGTTCACGCAGAGCACTGGCTGGGCGCCGCCGCGCTGGATCGCGATGAGGTAGCGATCGATGAGACGCGGCCGGAGCGGCGGCGACTTGACCGACACGACGTGCACGACGACGTCGATGTTCGCGGCGATCATCCGCTGCAGGTGTTTGTTGATCGGGTCCGGCCGCGCCAGCACGCTCTGCCGCGGCAGCACGGTCTCGACCGTGTCGCCGCTGAGGATCACGCGATCACCCGCGGCGAGGGCGCTGCCGCGGCGCATGGCGATGTGCGGAGGGACTTTGCAGTCGAGCTCCACGCCGTCGCGGAAGACGCGGCACTCCCCGCCGGTGACGGACATGACGATGGCGGCGGATGAGGGATCGACATCGCTTTCGGGATTGCCGGCGTCAGCCTGCGGCTCGAGCTGGGCGATGATTCGGGTGAGCTTGCTGCGCTTCCGCGTGACTCCATGCTGATCGAGCAGCGCTTCCCAGTTCTCCTCCGTCACCGCCCCGCCTCGCTCGCCGCCTTTGTCCTTGTTGAAGGCCCGGCGGAGCTTGCCCGCCTCTTTGCGCGCCTTCTGCGTGGCGTGGTCCGCGCGATGCTCGGCCAGATTGCGTTGCATCCGCCGCAAGCTTCGCTCGTCCTTCTTCCCCATTCGCCGTGTAGAATACCGTGGTCCAAAACCAATTCCCTCGCGCTGTTCCCATAGGAAACAATGGATAAACCGTGTGTTCTCCTCGTCGACGACAACGAAGCGACCTGCACCCTGGTCACCGCGCTCCTGCAACGCGATTTCACCACCGATGTTTGCGGTGACGGCGCCGACGCCATCGAGAAGCTGAAGACCGGCAAGTACGCGGCGATCGTGCTCGATCTGCTGATGCCGCCGCCGAACGGCTACGACGTCATGGACGCGCTGATTAAGTCGCGTCCGGAGATGCTCAAGCGGACGGTAGTCGTGACCGCCGCGCTCTCGCCGCGCGAAAAGACGCGGTTGAAGGACTACCCGATCGCCGACCTGATCGCCAAGCCGTTCGACGTCGAGGTCCTGCTCGCCGCCGTGAAGAAATGCGCCGGCGAAGACGGCTCCATGCTCGGAAACGTGATCTCGAGCGGCATGCTGCTGCTGCTCGCCGAGATGATCCAGCGGCGCTTGATGTAGCTACCGCGACAACTACCGCGACAACAGGGTCACCAGCGGACCGCCCGCGATCATGGCGGCGA
>DASYSN010000210.1:0-3575 GCA_036003305.1 Thermoanaerobaculia bacterium | reverse complement strand
CCGGACGTACAAGCTCAAGTTCGGCCATCGCGGCGGCAACCATCCGGTGAAGGACCTCCGGTCCGGCCGTGTCGAGATCACGGCGCAGAACCACGGCTTCTCCGTCGATCCCGACTCGCTGTCAGAGAACGACGTCGAGTTCACGCACATCAACCTCAACGACCAGACGCTCGAAGGTTTCCGCCACCGCCGCGAGCCGGTCGTCGCCGTCCAATACCACCCCGAAGCCGCCCCCGGCCCGCACGACTCGTTCTACCTCTTCAGCGATTTCGTCACGATGATGGACGAGTGGAAGGAGCGGTGACATGCGCGCCGCGGAGTTCTACCGAGCAGTAACCATGGATCGCACCGATCTGCTGGAGCGCCTCCTGTCACTCTTCGAGCGCGAAGGCATTCGGTACTGCATCATCGGAGGGCTGGCGGTGAACGCGTACGTGGAGCCGGTCGTGACGTTGGATCTCGACGTCGCGATCGCGCCGGAACAGGTCGACAGGACGATCGCGCTCCTCGGCGAGGCATTCGAGATCGAACATTTCCCGCACAGCGTGAACTTGAGCGCTCCGGGGTCGTCGCTCAGGGTCCAGATTCAGAAGGATTCGCGCTACTCGGAATTCGTGCAGCGAGCATCGCTGCGCACCGTTCTGGAGCATCCGTTGCCGGTGGCCGCTCTACCCGACGTGCTGCAAGGGAAGATCTGGGCCGCGAGCGACGACCAGCGCCGGACTTCGAAGCGCCAGAAAGACCTCGCAGACATCGCGCGCCTCATCGAGACGTATCCCGAACTCAGGGCGCGAGTCCCCGCCTCGTTGCTGGAAAAGCTGCTGTAAGGCTCGAGCGTCCGGCGGCGGTCTCGTCCGATCGTGGTATAAGTCGATGCATCACAAACAACGCAAGTTAGCACCAGGCCGCGGCGTTCGTGTCGGTGTCTCTCTCTCTCAGAGGTCGATTCTGAAGACGAATAGGAGGCTTCATGTCACAGACGTGGTCTATCAAGATTGTGCCTGCCGGAGACGGGGTTCGCTTCGATCCCGACGTTTTCGGCATCGAACCGGGGCAACCGCTCAAGGCGCAGGAAGGCGATCTGGTGTCGTGGAACAACCAGACCGGCACGAGTCAGGTCGTCACGGTCTTCGAGGCCGGCACCCAGGTGAAGAGTTTCGAAACGAAACCGATCGCGAGCTTCATGTCGTCCTCTCCCGGCTACGTCATTCAGACGAAAGACGTCGACACGACGAATCCGCCTCCCGGCGCCGTGGGAAGCGTGCGTTACAGCACCGCGTCAGCCGACGGAACGATCACGGTGGTGAACTCATGAGAAAAGCATTTCTACTGCTCCTCATGGCCGCTCTTCCCGTCGTCGCGCAGACGACGCCGCAGACGAGTGCGATTCCTTGCGGCGACGGCTTCATCGGCGGCGAGCTCCTGGACGTCGACGAGATCAACTACCGCGCCGGCGGCGTGTTCAGCGGCACGCTTTACACGGTCTCCGAACAGGTCCGTATGCCCGATGGAGCGGAAGGGACAACGCCGAACTGCCATCCGCAGTGGATCCGCGCCTACCGCAAAGACGCGCCGAAGAGCTGGAATCCGCCGTCGTCGATGATCGGCAATCCGATGCCCGGCCCGACGCTGCGCGCGAAGGTGGGAGACGTCGTGAACCTCACGTTTCTCAACGTGATCGACGCGAACAAGTTCCCGAACTCCGACCAGGGCTGCGATGCCACCAACGTCTACCCGGGAAAAACGGGCGACCAGTACCCCGACTGCTTCGCCGACTCGGTGTTCACGAACGTCCACTACCACGGCACGCACACCAGTCCGAACACCACCGCGGACAACGTCTTCCTCACCATCCGGCCGTCGCCGCGCGATCCGGCGAGGAACAACATGCCGTTCGTGACCGCCGACGCGGTGAAGAAGAACTTCGACGCCTTCTACGAGCGCTGCAACGCGGAGCTGAAACCGGCGACCGGTCCGAAGATGTGGCCGCGCAGATGGCAGGATCTCGATAAGGCGCCGCTCGATGACCTGCAGAAGCAGCTCATGGGCTACGTGGACAAATACGGCCTCAAAGGCTGGCTCGCGTCGAATCAGCACCTCATCGAGAACGGCTACTGGCCGCAGTACTTCGTCGGCGCGTATCCCTACTGCTTCAAATTGCCGGAGTGGACCGGCACGACGAGCACCACCGCTTCGAGCGACGTCCGGACGCCGCACTCGCATGGCGCCGGCAGCTCGGAAGTCGACGAAGCCGCCGATCCGCAGCGCCCGCTGATCATGGGCCAATCGCCCGGCACGCACTGGTATCACGCCCACAAACACGGCTCGACGACCATCAACGTGATGAACGGGATGACCGGCGTGTTCGTCATCGAGGGCGACTCGTACGACAAGCCGATCCGGGACTACTACGCCGGTTTCGGCGACAAGTTCAAGGAGAAGGTGCTGGTCGTCCAGCAGCTCGGCTCCGTCCCGAACCTGATCACCGACAAGCGCGGCGACGTCAACTTCTTCGTCAACGGCAGGTACCAGCCGGTCCTGAAGATGGCCGGCAAGTCGGTGATGTGGTGGCGGGTCGCGAACACGGCGGGCCGCGCCGGCGCGTATTTCAAGAGTCCGGACAAAGACACGCTGCAGTGGAAGCAGATCGCGGTCGACGGCGTGCAGCTCAGCCCCAACAACTACTGGAACCGTCCGGATCACTTCCTGCTGATGTCGGGCAATCGCATCGACCTGCTGGTCAAGGCTCCCGCCTATAAGAAGGGCGGCAAGAACCGGTACGACGTGATCGTCTACAACACCGTCGATCCGAGCGACCGTCCGCCGGCCAACCCGAGCGCGACGCCGCTGACGCTGCTCACGGTCGAGGTGACGCCCGACGGACCGGAGATGGACCTCATCCCGGAGAAGCAGGCGCCCCAGCTTCCGAAATATCTCGATGACGTCACCGACAAAGAGATCACGGGCACGAAGATTCTGACGTTCAAGACCGAGAGGATCGGTGCCGACACGGCGCAGTCGCAGATGATCGACGGCAAGCTGTTCAACGGCGAGCTCGGTGCCGTCGTGGAGCTCAATCGCGCCGAGGAGTGGACGATCGTCAACGAGAGCTACGCGTCGACGGCCAGACCGGCCACGTCGCGCGCGATCTCGCATCCGTTCCACATCCACATCAACCCGTTCCAGCTCACCGAGATCTTCGATCCGAATGCGGTCTTTTCGTCAGCCGGCGCGGGCAAGGTCTCCATCACCAAAGGCCAGGCCGGCGTCACCGGAGCCGGCACCTCGTTCACGAAGAATTTCCGTGCCGGCGACTCGATCGTCGTCGACAACGCGCAGAAAGCCGACATCAAGTCGATCGAGAGCGATACGGCGATGACGCTCACCAGCGCCGCCGGGGCGACGATCAAGGACGGCGAGTATTCGATCGTCATCGCGCAATACACGATCGACGCAGCGACCCGGCGCGACGGCCAGTGCGTCCTCGATCCCGACAAGCCGAGCACCTTCGTGCCATGCAGGGAGTCGGACAAAGAGTCGCCGTCGGATCGCGTCTGGTGGGACGTCTTCCCGAT
>DASYSN010000209.1:0-2547 GCA_036003305.1 Thermoanaerobaculia bacterium | reverse complement strand
GCCCTTTCGGCTCGCGCTTCAGCGCCTTGTTCTCGCCGTCGTACACGCCGGAGTAGATCCAGCAGCCGCACGCCGTGGAGCCATCGGGCTTCAGCTCGCTGAAGTCCTTCACGTTGCCCTGGATCTCGCGCAGCACCGCGTCCGAATCGTCGTCGCCGTAGTTCCAGGTGAGCGCGCGGAGGCCGGCATCGCGCGGCGCATCCGTCGCACGCTCCTTCATCTTCCGCCCCAGCTCGATCATGAACTGCAGGTCGCTCTGGCACGCGCCCGGAGGCTCGACCGCTTTTTCTCGCCACTGCAGCAGCCGCTGCGTATTCGTGAACATCCCCGCCTTCTCCACGTGCGACGCCGCCGGAAAGAAGAACACCTCGGTGTCCAGCTCCTCGGGATCGATCTCGCCGTTCACGACCTCGGGTGAGTCCTTCCAGAACGACGCCGACTCGCTCTCCACCATGTCGCGGACGACGAGCCACTTCAGCTTCCCGAGCGCGGTCCGCTCGAACTTGCCGTTCGGCGCCCCGACCGCGGGGTTCTGTCCCATGATGAAGAGACCTTCGAGCTTCCCGTCCTGCATCTCGGTCCAGTAGCCGAAGTGCGAATGATCGCCGGTGAGCCGCGGCAGCCAGTCGAAGCCGAAGTCGTTCTCGCGCGTGGCGGCGACGCCGTAGTACGCCTTCAGCAACGAGACGATGTACTTGTCGATGTTGTACCACCACCCCTTCGGCGACTTGTGCTTCTCGATGTACTGAGCGAGCGACTGCGAGTCCTTGTCGTCGAGCGCCGGCATCGGGAGGTAGCCGGGGAGGATGTCGTAGAGCGTCGGGATGTCGGTCGAGCCCTGGATCGACGCGTGGCCGCGTAGCGCCATGATCCCGCCGCCGGGCCGTCCGATGTTGCCGAGGAGGAGTTGCAGGATCGCGGCGGCGCGGATGATCTGCACGCCGGTCGAATGCTGCGTCCAGCCGACCGCGTAGCAGATCGCGGCGGTCTTCTCCGGACCCGAGGCGCTCGTGTAGATGTCGGCGATCTCGAGGAAGCGCTCTTTCGGGACGCCACAGAGCCGCTCAACCAACTCCGGCGTGTAACGCGAGAAGTGGCGCTTCAACACCTGGAAGACGCAGCGCGGGTCCTGCAGCGTCTCGTCGCGGATCGGCTTATGAATGTTCTGCGCTTCCCCGCCGCGGTCTTTGCCGTGTCCGCCGCCGCTCGGCCGATGTCCCGGTGCGCCCTGCTTCGGCTCCGCGCCTTCGTACAGCCAGGTGGTCGGGTCGTACTTCTTCCCATCCCATCCGGAGAAGAATCCGTCGAGGTCTTCTGTATCTTTGAAGTCGTCGCGCAGGAGCGTCGGCGCGTTGGTGTAGTGGACGACGTAGTCGCGGAAGTAGCGGTCCTTCTCGATCGTGTAGCGGATCAGCGCGCCGAGGAAGACGAGATCGCTGCCGGCGCGGAGCGGGACCCAGTGATCGGCCATCGCACTGGTGCGGGTGAAGCGCGGATCGACGTGGATGATCTTCGCGCCGTTCTTCTCGCGCGCCTCGACGACCCACTGGAAGCCGACCGGATGGTTCTCCGCCATCGACGATCCCATGACGAGAATCGCGTCGGCGTTCGCGAGGTCCTGCTGCGCGGTGGTGGCGCCGCCGCGCCCGAATGAGGTGCCCAGACCGGGCACCGTGGAGCTGTGTCAGATCCGGGCCTGGTTGCTGACGCAAACCAGGCCCAATCCCGCCGTGAATAGTTTCTTGATGAGGTAGTTCTCTTCGTCGTCGAGCGTGGCGCCGCCGAGGTGCGCGACGCCGGTGCTGTGCTTCGCGCGGTCGTCGAACGTGCGGTTGCGCGAGATCCACAGGCGCTCCGCGACCATCTCCATCGCCTGCTCGTGCGAGATCTCCATCCAGTACTTCGACCGCGGCGGCCGGTACTTCACGCTCATCGCGCGGCCGGGATGGGTGACGAGCTCGAAGCTGTCGGCGCCTTTCGGGCAGAGATGCCCCCGCGAGATCGGCGACTCCGGGTCGCCCTCGATCGAGATCACCTTCCCGTCGCGGTGATAGACGAGCTGGCCACAGCCGACGCCGCAGTAAGGACAGATCGATCGCGCGACTTTCGTGCCGTCGTTCTTCGGCTTCAGCTCGCGCGTCTTGTTCGATATCGCGTCGCTGCCGGTCCCGTCGGACCGATCCCGCAACTGCCGGACGAGGGGCCACTTGAGGAGGAGCTCAGCGAGCATGCGGCGAGTCTATGCAAAGTTAGAGCAGACTCGGTTTCGCCTCACGCACGAGCCTGTAAACCGCCGCGAAAATCGACTCCCGATTCGGCTTCGACCAGTAGTCGCCGTCGGAGCCGTAGGAGGGGCGGTGGGCTTTGCCGGTGAGGGTGAGCGGCTGGGCGTCGAGCCACTCGTAGCCGCCGTCGCGCTCGAGGACGTTCTGCATCATGAACGCCGAGGCGCCGCCGGGGACGTCTTCGTCGATGAACGCGATGCGGTTCGTCTTCTTCAGCGACTCGGCGATGATTCCGGGGCGGTCGAACGGCAGCAGCGTCTGG
>DASYSN010000208.1:0-14670 GCA_036003305.1 Thermoanaerobaculia bacterium | reverse complement strand
TCGAACGCCAGCCGCGTCACGCCGGCTTTGTAGACGAGCGGAACGACGCGTGCGATCAACTGCGGATCGTGCTGGATACGATGAAATTCGCCAACGAAGACGACGTCATGGTCGCGGAACTTCGACACGATGTAGTCCTCGGGCGTCATCGCATGCGCCTGCAGGTACCCGAGCAGGGAACTGTCCGCATGCGCAGCAACCGCAAACATCGCGGTCAACCACAGCGTCGCGAAGACTCTCATCGATCTTGCGATTGTGCGGGCGGTGAGGGTTGCGTCGCGCGTGCACGCGTCACTGTGACGCGTGATGCCCCCTCCCCTTCATTGCAGCGTGCGCGCGACGCGAAAGCCCATGATGACGGCGCGATAGTCGGCGGGATTGCGTTCTCGGGTGGCGGGCCGCAGGAGCCACGCCGGAAACATCCATGAGCCGCCGCGATCGACTCGCAGGCAGTTGCCCTGTTTGTCCTTCGCCTTCGGATCGGTCGATGGAGAGTCGTTCGCGCGCCCATCCGCCGGAATGCCGGCGTAGCTGTTGTCGTAACAGTCCGCCGTCCACTGCCAGACGTTGCCCGACATGTCGTAAAGGCCGAACGCGTTCGGCGGAGGTTCGCCGCGAACGTGCCTTAACACCCATACGCGTATCGGCCTAGACGCTGGTTAGTTGTGAACTAGTGTCGTCGTTGAGATCGCAGAATCAAGCATTCCGGTCTCCAGCGAGGTGGCGCTTGAAGAATGCACTCGCCGCGAACACAAATCCGCCAATCTATCCGCATGTCGCTCCTGTCCCGGTGTTTATCGAGTACCCTCGTTCCTTCCCGATGGTGCCGCTGCTCGACAGGCTCGCACGACCGATTTCATCCAATTGACGGCAGCGCTTCCTTTCGGAACCGAGCTGTCGTCATACAGGACCATCGCTAGCTGGGTCATGGGTGTATCTTCCGTGAAGTCGTATCGGGTCGCATCAAGGTACAGACGGCTCGAAAGTTCAGCGCGCACGGAGAGCGAGGAGAAGGCTGCGATCAGTTTCCGTATCTCGCGGTTCGCGGAGAACGACGCCGATCTGATTTCCAAGCGCTTTGAGATCTCGGCCGGATCGCTTGTCGGCGATGAGAGACGGCGAATCTGCTGGAAAAGCGAGTCGCCGTTCGGCCGCGCGTATTCAACGGCCGCGCCTCCGTTCTCCTTCACGCGGAGAACAACATATTCTTCAGCGTCGACCGACTGCGAAGGGATCACGCGGATCGTGATCACACGAACGAATCCGCTGTCTGAGACGAGCGGATTGCTTTTGGGCCACCGTGCATCGAGCGCGCAGCTATAAATGTCAGGGCATGGCGCGGCATGCGCCGCGGCAATCCCTAGCAGCGCTATCGTCAGCACAAGACCACAACGAATCGTCACTGACATGAACACGCGTCCTTCGCCGCATTCGGAAACTTAATAGACGGCTCTTCCTTCGATCCCTGACCTGTTGCAGGGTCAAACTTTCCGACGCCGTTTTGCTTCGTGATCGTGTAGATCGGGACGCCGGTCGCACGGGCAACCGCGCGATCACCGGCATCATCCGGTTGTTGCGTACGACCCCCGACCGCAGGGTGTGTATGAATGACGGCCACGGTGTTGGCTGGCTTGGTCCACCCTTTCTTGAGCGTGAGCTGATTGCTTTGCCCGGTCTGGGGCCACCCCTGACACGAATACTGTCCTGTCTTGGGATCTTTGATGAGCCATCCAGCTTGCTCTTTGGGCGACATGCCGTAGTTCGCCTTCTTCCAGAGGTCGAGCATCATCTCCTGCACATGCGGGTCAGCGGTCGTGGCGTCGAGTCCCGTCGGATCGATGAAGTTGATCGGGTCGCTCCCCGCGTACGCGAACAGATTTGAATCGAGGCCGTCGAAGCCGGTCGGATCCTTACTTGTCCACCTCCCAACCGCGGGATCGTAATCGCGAGCGCCGAAGCGGACGAGTTTCGTATCCCCGTCATACAACCCGCCTGCGAAGCCGAATGGGATGAAACCAGGACGGGAGTCCGCCGTCACATTCCCAAACTCGTCGTAGGTGATCGTCTCTGCGAGCGTACCGGCAGTAGCCTGCACGACGTATCGAGGCGACCCGACGTTGTCTGCGATGATCCGGTAGGTGGCTCCCTGCCACACCATATATTCAGGAACGTTCGGTCGGTCACCGTACACAAATCGTTTCGTCACTGTTCCACTCCCGTCGGTTTCCGCGACGATTCGGAGCTGATCGCTGTAGATCCAGCCGGCGACCGTGGTCCCATTTACCTTCTTGCCGATGCGCCGGTTCATCGCGTCCACCACGTAATCGATGACGGTACCGTCGGGCAACGTCACCTGCCTGAGGTTGCCCAAGACGTCATAGATGTAGGACGTGGTCCCAGCCCCATCCATCTTCTTCTGCAGCTCCCCAGCGTCAGAGTACAAGAAACTTGCACCGTTATATGTCGTCAGGCGGTCCTGAGCATCGTACGTCGCTGCGCCTACCGCTGTTCCGTCGATGGATACCGCCGTCCGGTTCCCGTTTGCATCGAAGTCGTAGTGGCGCGTCGAAGCGCCGACCGTCACATCCGAGAGGTGTCCGGCGGAATCGTACCCGTAGATCGTCGTGGTCGTTTGACCGCTCACGGTCTCGGTCTTTTGGACGACGCGCCCCACGTCGTCCCGCGTGTAGCTCAACGAGAAGATCGACGAGCCGCTCAACTTCACGCCGTAGGAAAGTGTCTCGCCGAACGTGTTGTAGGTGTATGCGTCGGTGATGTTCGCGAGCGTGGTCCCGGTGAGGAACCCGGTCGTCGGATCACGTTGCAACGTAAGCGCGCCTGCTGTAGTGAGAAGGTCATCGTTGTCGTACCCGAACGAGATCGAGTTTGCCCCGTTCACGAGTTCCGAAATCGGCCGGAAGTTCGCGTCGTACGCAAACGCGACCGACGCGGCCGCCGATCCCGACCACGTCGCGCTCTTGAGCAAATCGCCGTCGTACGTGAAGGTGAGGCCGTTACCGTTCGGCGCCGTTACCGTCATCAACGTCCCACGCGAAGGATCGTACGCGTATTGATGCGTTCCGGCGGGTTCGGTCACGGTAGCGACTCGCCCCGCGGCGTCGTAGCCGATGCCGATCGGCGTGCCATCGGGCCGGATAACGCTCACGAGCTGATGATCATGATTGTAGCCGTACGTCGTCGTTGATACCGGGACGTTCGGAAGATCCGGCGGGACATATCCCGTCACGAGATCCATTGGCGAGTACGTAAACGCGTGCGCATGTCTCGTTGGCGGGGACACGGAGATGACGTTTCCGTCGCCATCGTACGAAAAGGCGATCTGACGGCCATCCCCGAACGTCTCGAAGGTAATCCTATCCGCAGCGTCGTAGTCGAACGTAACGGAGCGATGGACCGGATCGGTCAGCGTTTTCAGTCGTGCATGGTCGTCGTACGCGAGAGTGGTTTGTCGCGCACCGAGCGCGAGGACGGAAGGCAACCCATGGGACTCGTACGTTATCGAGAGAGGGGCAGTCCCTGGTATCTGTATTGAACTTGGCCGATCGTTCGCGTCGAGGACCGTGGTTGCGACACGGCCAACCGGAGAGGTGACGGTTACGGAACGGCTGGACTTTGAGTAGTTAAGCCGGAATGTTCGTCCGTTCAAAGACCGCGTCTCCGCATAGGCGGTTACCGAGAGCGGATTGTTAGGATCGCCGAGCGTCACCTGTCGTGTCGCGCTCACCGTCGCGCGCAGCGACGACGGCAATTGGATGGTTCCCGCAGAAATGAACGGCGAACTCATGCCGAACCGTGAGTCGGCCGTAATGCTCGAGGTGAAGATCGTGCCGGTCGGGGATGTTAACGACTGCGATCCATCTCCGTTTTCAACGGCACTGACAACCAGACCGTCCGTGCCGATGTAGGGTCGCGCCGTGACCAAGTCGCTGTTCTGCTGCCACTGAACGGTGCTCCCACGGCCCTCCGCTGTCTGGCGCTGGACAGCGAACGCGGTGGCAGACCCGGCCCGTGTGAGCGCGAGATACCCTCCGGACGGATCGGCGTCCTTGATCAACCGGCCGGAGTCATCGTACGTGAAGCGATGAATACCTCCTCGCGGATCGGTCATCTGCGATAGGAGGCCGAGGTTGTTGTAGTCGAATTGATACGCTTCCGTCGCGGGGTTCGTGACAGACAGGAGTCCTTTGGCGCCAATTGACAACGTGGTGCGTTGGCCGGCCGGAGCGACGATCGCGGTGACATTCTCCGAGGAATCGCGCTCGATCGTGGTGGTCTGCCCGTCAACGTCTGTCACCGACGCAAGGTACCCGTTCGCATCGTAAGCCAGGTTCTGAAGCGTCGTTCCGGTGATCGTGCTCGCCGTACGCGTGTGATGCGCGTTCTCGAAGACGTATCCGATCGTGCCGTCTACCGACGGGATGATCGTCGCTGCACTTGAAGCGAGCGCCGGGAAAGTAGGCGCTGTCTTCTCGATCACCTCCTGGTCGGAGTCAGCGATGAGCACCGACCCGTCAGGCGCGAGCGCAACGTCGTAGAGGTAGCCGAGCTGTCCCGCCCGAGCCAGCGACCCGCTCAGCGTGAGCTTGCGATCGCCCGTGTCGGAACCGGCGAGAACGTGCGCGATGCCGCCAGTGATCGTCCATACACGATCACCGAGGCCGCTCCTTTCCGAGAATATGACCGTCCCGTCGCCAGCGACGGCAAGACCCCAGATGGAGTGACTCGTCGAGTGACCCGCCGCCGGCTGTCCGTCGACCATTGCTGGGCCGTTCCGATCGGCCAAGTTGTGAATGAATCCGTCCGGCGTGATACGCACGATCGTAAGGTCCTCCGCAACATAGACGCTCCCGTCGGGACCGACGGTGAGATTGCGGGGGCCAATCGACGCCTGGAGCGCGGGGATGTTGTCGCTGGACGATGTTCCGCCACCGGCGATAGTCGTGATGATTCCGTTCAAGCTGACGCGGCGAACCCTGTTGTGGCCGCAATCGGAGATGTACAGCACGCCGTCCGGGGCGAATGCAAGACCGCAGATCGTCCCGAGGTTCGCTGCTGCGAGCGGACCGCCGTCGCCAAGCGGCGCCGCCGAAGCAGTTCCGCCGGCAACCGTCTGGAGAACGCCGTTCACGATCTTCCGCAAGCGGTCGGAAACGCCCGATTGCTCGTCAGAGAAGTAGACCGTTCCATCCGGGGCGACCGCCATCATGAATGGGTTCATCAGGCTGCCGGCTGCCGGAGCGCCGTCCTGGGTAAAGCCGGCCTGGCCCGAAAGTGACCCGCCGACAAGGGAGAGCTGGCCGCTTGCATCGACGTAGCAGATCGTGCTCCAGCCGTTATCGACGAAATAGAAGCCTCCGTCCGGCATCGGCGCGAGCGAGGTGGGAAAGCTGAGGCCGACCTGCGTCGCGGTGCCGGTGACGAGTGTTCTCGCGAACGCGCCGCTCCCCGCGGCGCGATAAATACTCGCCTCCCCATTGCGTGCTCCGTCGCTCCCTCGTTGCACGGTCCCTTCGTAGAGAGCTCGACCGATCGTGTCGTAGGCGCGCTGAGCGGAGAACGTCCACCCGCCGAGCCCCGCGCCAACCGCAGAGACGCGGCCGAGGGTAATCCCCGCTCCCTGCTGCAACGAGATCGTCGCGCGTGTGCGATCGCCAATCACATCCGTCCCTGGGGACGGCATGTCAAAGGCCGGGACCGTCGTTTGCGGCGTGCGGTATCGAGCAGGATAGGTATAGGTGACGCTCACATCGGCGATCCGGGCGCCTTCAACCGGCCGACCATAGGCGTCATTACCGTCCCAAGTGAAGTTCAACGTCTGATTGGGCACGAGCGCAACTTGCTGCGTGAACGTGCGACCGGCAATCGATATCTGCACGGTAATCGATTGCAGTGATGCCGGAACTGAAGCGCCTGTCACCGGCACATTCATCCGGTACTGCACGCGATCGGTACGGCCGCTGTTGTAGTTCAGCGAATACGGCGTGCCGGTGATCGGGATCGATTCGCCGAGACGCTGGTTCTCGCAATCGATGATCGAGCCACACGCCTGGTGACCGGCGAACACCGTTGGCTGCGCATCGGGCTGCGGCAGGTTTGGAGAGATCGCGTCGATTGGCGTTGCGACGGGCCAGTTTTCGTCAAACGGCGTGAAGTGGTTCACCTGGACACGCCACAGCGTCTGGCCCGCCGTGTAGAGCGTCGCGAGCTGCGCAAGCTCGTCGCTCGCAAGGCCCGGGGCGTTGTCGGCGACGCCGTCGCCGTCGCTGTCGATCGTCACGGTGCCGTTCGCGACCGTGAGGATCTTGATCACTACACCGTTCGCGGCCGGGAGCCACTTCTGCTGATTGCGATCGAAGTAGCCAAGGGGCACCGGCGTGCCAACCGGGAAGTTGATGAAGTTCTCGACGTACACCGGCAGCGGATTCGAGAACGTTACGCCCGGCGCCTCGTCCACTGAGAGCTCCACGCAATACGTGTAGCCGCTGTTGGATGGGAGCAGCGCCGGCATCGCCTTCGGGCCATTCGTGCCTACCGTAAACTCGGTCGCGCGGACGTGGAGTGTCGAGGCAGGAGCAGTCGTGCCGTCAGCGTTCGTGAGGGTGGCGCTCGTCCCTGCCGGGAAAAGAATCGTCGCGCGGCGGGTACCGTCGGTATCGGTCACCAAGGAGCCTTGCGCGACCTGGATGGATGCAGCGCCGGCCGTGATCGTCGTGACCGCGCCGTCGTAGGCGACGAGCACGACGTCATCGACGGGCTTCTGCTGGTTCCACCGTGTCGTCACCATCCGGTCGGAAGAGATGTAGCCCGCCTTCGTGAAGACGAGGTAGAGCGGACCGCCGCCGTTCCAGACGAAATCATAGCGTCCGTCGGCGCGCGTCACGGTCTGCCCGAATTCGGGATGCTGTGCGGTCGTGACAATGACGCCGGAAAGCGGAGCACCCGATACGTCGAGCACGCGACCGGAGACGACCGCGGCGCGGTTATCCGCGATCGCGTTGGTCGCCACGCCGGTCTGGATCGCGTTCGGCCCGCTGTAGAGGAAGCGGATGCTGTCGGCGATCGGCGTCACGATGGTTGGATCGAGCGGCGGTCCCTGGATCGTTGCCGGCGGCAGCGACACCGGCGTCGTGATCGCGAGGTGCACCGTGGCGGTGAGACCGGAGAAGGCCACGGTGATGTCCGTTGCCCCTGCCGAAACCGCGGTGACAATGCCGGTCGATGAAACGGTGGCGACCGTCGAATCCGACGATGTCCAGACCGCGCTCGACGTTACATCGAAGCTCGTATTGTCGAACTTGGTGATCGAAGCAGCCCACTGAAGGTGACCACCGTTCTGGATCGTGGTCGCCGAGGAGGTGAACTGGAGGCTCCGGTAGATCAAGACCGTAAAGTTGGTCGTGGACGTCGCAGTGCCGCCGATCGTCGTGACGGATACCGGTCCCGTCACGGCGGTTGAGGCGACGGTCGCGATCAGTCGTGTGGTCGTGGCACTCGTAACGACTGCGGGAACTCCACCAATCACGACGACGTCATTTGCGGCGACCGCGTCGAAGTTCGTGCCGTTGATCGTAACGCTCGTCCCCACCGGTCCCTGCGCTGGTGTGAATGAAGTGATCGACGGCGGCGGAATGTACGTGAACGCCGAGTTCAGCGATCCAGACCCGCCAGCAGTCGTCACGGTCACGCTCGTCGTGCCCGCGGTTCCCGCCGGAGTCGTGGCGGTGAGCGAGGTCGGCGAAGTGACGACGACATTCGTCGCCGGCATTGCTCCAATCTTGAGCGTCGTCGTTCCACCTGTATCGAAATTCGAGCCGGTCACGGTGATGCTGTCGCCGCCGCTCGTCTTCCCGCGATTTGGCGCAACGGACGTGATAGTCGGCGGCGCGAGATACGTGAACGCGGCGGTCTTCGTGATGATGCCGGTGGGAGCGGTGACCGTGACGTCCACCGTACCCGCAGCATGCGACGGTGTCGTAACCGTGATCGTCGTTGCGTTCGCACCGTTGACGATGGCCGTGAAACCGCCGAATGTGACACTCGTGGTGTTCGTCGCCCCGAAGTTCGTGCCGGTGATCGTGACCGTGTCGCCGCCGCTCGTGCGGCCGCGCGTCGGTTGCACGGAAACGATTGTCGGAGTCGCGAGAATCGTGAGCGTCGCCGAACCGCTGACTGACTCGAGCGAGCCTCGAATCGTCACCATTCCGGCGCTGAGACCTGTGGCGAGCCCGCTTGCGTCGATGCTTGCCAATCCCGTGTCGCTCGACGTCCAAGTGACGCTATTCGTGAGGTTTCGCGTGCTTCCGTCGGTGTACGTGCCGGTCGCGGTGAACGCCTGCTTCGCGCCGATGACGACCGTCGCCGTCGACGGCGCGACCGCGATGGACTGAAGAAGCGGATTCACGGTGACCGTTGCTGAGGCGGCGAGGGAGCCGAGTGTCGCGGTGATCGTCGTCGTGCCCGGGCTCACGCCGGTGACGACTCCACCATTCACAGTTGCAATAGACGGCGCAGACGAGACCCACGTGGCGGAGGCCGTGACGTCCGCCGTTGAGCCGTCCGCATAGGTGCCAATGGCCGATAGTTGTCCGGTCGCGTTCTGATCGACCGACAGCGATGGCGGCGCGACAGCAAGTTGGCTCAACGCGGACTGGACCGTGACAGCCGATGTCGCGGAGAGGCCCGCGGCATTTGTTGCCGTTGCCGTGATGGTCGGCGGAGTCGCCGTACTGAGATTCAGGGTTATGTCAAACGAGCCGTCAGCAGCGAGCGAAACGTCGCTCCCGTTCACCTGAAAAGACGTGATCGCCGTTTCAGAATCGGTGACGGTACCGTGAACCACCACCTGCGAGAGGTCGATTACGGCCTGATGATCGAGCGGCGAAATGATCGTCACCATCGGCGGCGTGTTATCGATCGTCCGCGTAACGTGCGAGTTGCCGCTCACGGTGACAGCGCCGCCATAAACACCGCCGACCACTGTTCCCGCGGAAACGGTGAGTGTCGCCGATGGCGCGTAGATGAATCCGACGAAGGTCGAGCTGCTGACGACGAACTTCGTGCTCGACGCCCAGAAATGGAGCTGCCACTGGTTCGCGCCGGCGATGCTGCCGCCGCTCACGTTCACGTCGGAGGTCGTCAGGATCCGCACCGGTCCCGCGAGCGCGATCGTCGAGCCGCCCGACATCGTGAACTTGTGAAAGTAGTACGTTCCCGCCTGCAAAGTGATGGAGTCGCCGCCGCTCAACGTGAAGTCGTCAGCGCTGGAGACGGGGTTCTTGTGTTGCGTGCTGAGCGGAATCGACGCGTTGTCGTTCGCAGACGCGAGCGTGGCCGAAAGCGGGCCGAGGTCGATGATTGCGCAGGGAAACGCCGTCGTTGCGCTTGAGATCATTCCTGTGATCGTTCCGCTTCCGGAGCGCGTCACGGTTTTCCCTGGCCCCGCTGTCGCGTCGCCGTCGACCTTCCCGCCCGTGACTTTGATGTTCCCGTTCGAAAGGAGGTTGCCTCTCCCGGCTGTCGCCGACGAATCAATGAGGCCACCGGAGACCGTCATGTCGCCGCAGGATGTGATCGCCTGCGAGACAAGCGGCGGCGTGAGCGCGAACGGATCGGAGGATTGCGCCGCGGCCCCGAAGGTGACGGCGACGACGAGGCACACGAAGAGCAGACGCAGGGCGGAAGATCGCATGTGGACCCTTTCGGACGATGTACTGATTGCTACCTAGACAGATTCGCAGTGAAGCCCGGTCGAAAGCTTCAGCGCGGGTTTGGGGGCCCGCGTGCATGGCGACAGGGGTTTCCCAGCCGCCAGCCACCATATGAACGAACGAAAAGAGCGCCACGTACGATCCGAGGCGCGCCTCGGGAATCGAAGTGCCGCGTCGCTGGGGACGAGGGATCTCCCTCTGCCAGCCACCGCAATGGAACGCATGCATGATGGAAGGCGCGCAGGAAACCATGCGGCGGGCGGAAGTGTCAATTGGGCCGCACGCGAGGGAACATTTTCAACACCGCGTCGGGGTGGCCGCTGGTGTCGAGGCGTAGCTCGGCTACTTACGCCTGCCAGTCCGGTAGCGCACGGGCGCTCAGAGAGTGAAGCGCCCGCGAACGTGTGGCAAACCGACACCAGCGACCAGAAAGATGCGTCTTCGGACCGGCGGCAAAGACGACCATGAATCCTACGCGGTGGTCAATACGACGGCGGGCGAGACACATATTGTTCCGCGCGCAGGTGCTACGGGTAGGGAGTTTCACATTTCCACCACTCCTCCCTCAGAGGGTTGATCTCCGTGTGTCATGCCGATCTGCAGTACGCGATGAGGAGGGACTACTTCCGCAGTGCTCGTCACACGGCTTGAGCTCGTCCTCCGGAAGCGCAACCTCGGGCGCGCGGATATCGCGGAGCGTTCCGGCTACACCCGCCAGCACTTCCTCCGTCTCCGGAACGGCGGCGACGCGACACGCGGCGGGATTCTCGCCGTCACGGCGGCGGTCGAAGCCGCGACGCCGCAGCCGGTCACCGCCGGCATGCTCTTCGAGCGCGCGGACATCGTCCTCCACGGCCGCGGCAAGCGGCTCAGCAGCGTCCACGCAGAGGACCGCCGGGCGCTCGACGCGCTCCTTCGCGGCCCCATCGACGAGGGGTTTTCCGATCGCGTCGCGGAAAGCGGCATCGCGAGCGAGACGAGCGTGCGGCACCTTCTCGGAGCGGCGCAAAAGCGGCTCGACCGCGCTCCGGCCGAGGCCGCGGCGATCTACGTTGCGGCAGCCCAGATGGGCACGCGGCTTCCCGATACACCCGCCGAACTCGCCGCGGCACTCGAGGCGGAGGCGTTAAAAGGCCGCGCAAATGCCCTTGGAATGCTCGGCCGCTTCGATGACGCCCTCCTCTGCCTCGCGATGGCGGGCCGTCTCTTCGCCGAGGCGCGCTACTGTTTCGACGAGGCCGGCGACGTTGAGTACACACGCGCCGTCATGCTCTTCAAACGCGAGCACTGGGACGATGCGCTCACCGCGACCCGCACGGCGCTCCGGCGATTTCGGAAGACCGGTGACGGCCGACGCATCGCACGCGCCCAGCTCCTCGAGGCGAACGTGCTCTTTGAGCAGGGCTCGTGGGACGGCGCACGGACCATCTGGCTCCAGGTGCGAACAGCGCTCACGGCGCTCCGCGACAAAGACGGCCTCGCGCGCGTCGCCCTGAATCTCGGTGTCTGCGAGATGCGGCGCGGAAAGCAGCAGGACGCGCGGCAGTGGCTCAATCGAGCGCGACGTGGATTCCGCGCGCTCAAGAATGACGCCGAGCTTGCGCGGACGCACTGGAACATGGCGACATACCTCGCGACGTTCGAGACTCCCCTGCGCGCCATCCGCGCGCTCCGACGCGCCGAGCGCGCATTCCTCGACCTCGAGATGTGGGTTGATGCCGCGTGCGTCGGACTCGAGATCACGGAATACATGGTCGCGATCGGCGCCGACGATGAAGTGCTCGCGACGCGTGCGCAGAACGTTGCGAGCGTCTTTGTCCGCGCAGGGCTCGAGGTCAGCCTCGCCGAGGCGTTAGAGCAGCTCCGGAACATCGCGCGCAGCGCCGACCGGCGCCGGGTACTTCGCACGATGCGGCGCGCGCTTCGCGACGCGGAGACGACCTGCACCGAAATCGCTGTCGCGCCACTCGGCGAGGCCGGGGGCGACCCCCGGCCTGCTCGCGAAGGTACTTAGCCGTGGGGAACCGAGAGTCTGCTTTCGAGAAGGAGAAGGTCGAGAAGGTCGAGAAGGTCCATACACGCTCCTTGTTCCGTGCTCGGTGGGAGCCGGCGGGGTTCGGGCGGAGAGGCCTCTCTCGTCTCGGTAGGAAGGAACCGCGAGTGCGTCGAGCGTTACCGGAATCTCGCTATACTTCCTTCTCCCGGTATCGCATGTCCGTCCTCGCGCACGAGCGCATCGCCGTCGCGTACGAAGCCCACTTCGAGAAGCTCCGCTACATCGCGACGCAGATGTTTCGCGTCCCGGAGGCGGATGTGAAGGCGCTCATCCATGACGTCTTCGTGCGCTACATCCCCCACGCGACACTCATCGGGGACGATGCGGCGTGGCTCGTGACGGCGACGAAGCATGCATGCCTGAATTACTGGCGTGACCTGAAGCCCACCTGCGAACTTCCGGAGATGCCGGATACGCGGCAGCTCCTGCACGACGCGACGGTTCGGGTGGAGCTCGCCCGCGTGCTGCGCCGTATCCCGAAGCAGTGTCGGTCGGTTCTTTGGTGGCGCTACGTGGAGAACCGCGCACCGGGCGACATCGCCGAGGCACTCGCGAAGAACCGGACGTATGGCCGCCAGATCGTCCATCGCTGCCTCACCGCGGCGCGGGTTGCGGTCGCCTCGCTCGTCCGGAGTCCGAGGTGACGAAGCACCTCGCGTCCGAGACACTCGGCGCCTATCTGGACGGTGACGCCGCCGATCGCGCCGCGATCGAGAAGCATCTCCTCGGGTGCCTCCCCTGCCGCGCCGCGCTCGAGGAGGTCCGAAAGCGCGTCGACCTCCTCGGCGACCCCGGCGTCTGGACCTTCCTTGAGAGCGGCGAGGCCGCCGAAGAGGACCCGCGGGTCGACGACCTCGCGCGGGCCATCGCACGCGTCACGCAGGCAGCGGCCGACGCGGATGCGTTCTACGCCCAGCTTGCGCGCTGGCAGGAAGCGCACTGGTTGACGGTCATCGAACGGAACCCGCAGCAGATTACGCCCCAGCTCATCGAGCGCTTCATCCACGCCACGATGCCGGAACTCGATCGAGATCCCGAGCACGTGCTCCGGCTCCTCGCGATCGCGGAGTCGATCGCCGAGAAGCTCTCGGACGCCGAGTGCCGCCTCGGGCTCGGGCACGTCTGGAAGCAGCGCTCGAATGCCCTGCGGCAGCTTGCCCGCTACGGCGAAGCCGTCGATGCCGCGATGCGTGCCGAGCAGCTCTACGTGTCCGTGCCGAACGCCGACTTCGACGTGGGACAAGCGCAGTACACGGTCGCCGTCGCGCTGTTCAAGATGACGCGGTATGCCGACGCGCTTGCGGCACTCCTCCGTGCGCGCGGAACCTTAGAGGACTTCGGTGCCAGCGCCCCGCTCGCGAAGACGATGATGCTCGAAGCGCTTATCCGGATCGAGCAGGGCGACATCGCGCCGGCGCGCGAGACGCTTCGTCGTTTGCTGCCGATCGAAGAACGCCTCGGGCAGCCGCTTGACGCGGCGCGCGTCCGCGCGAATCTTGCGGAATGCAACCTGCGCCTCGGGGATCTCGATCACGCGATAGCCGAGGCGGAAGCGGCCGTCGCGGCGTACCGGGCGCTCGGCAACACGGTCGAGGAATGGCGGGCGGAATGGACGCTTGCGATGATCCGTCTTGCGCGGGGTGACAAGCGCGCGCTCGCACGGCTGTACGAGGTTGCGGCCGTCTTCGAGCGCCTCGCGATGGTCGGGGACGCCGGCTTCGTGAAGCTCGACATCGTCGAGGAGCTGCTGCGCCAGGGAGCGTGGGCGGCTGCGGCACGGATCGCACGGGATCTAGCAACGCTCTTCACCGCGGCGGGAGTGACCATTGCGAGTGTGTATGCAGTCACGTTCCTTCGCGAAGCGGTGGAGAAGGGCGCCGCGTCCGCGGCGACCGTCCAGTACGTGCGGGCCTTTGTCGCCGCCGACGATCCGTCGCGGGCCTTTGAACCGCCGGGCCCTGTCGTGAATTAGAGGAGGTCCTACGTGCCACGCAGCGGTTCATCATTCAGGGGGTTCATCTCGCGCAGGCACAGCGGTGTGCGCTGCGGCGCCGCGCGGCGCGCCGCATGGGCGAGAACGATGCGTGGCTCGTGGCCACCGCTCAATCGCTGGATGCCGACGTCGCCGGTGCGGATCGGCGAGCGTTCGACCGCCTCGGCGAGCGCTACCTTCGTTTTCGTTAAGCGAAAAGCCGTCGCGCCCCTCACGAAGCCACGCGGAACCCGTAATCCGCGTACTGAAAGTGCGGTGGAATGCTGGAGCGGGCCGCGCAGCGGCTGATCTTCACGGCGTGGCGCCAGGAACCTCCTCGCGACACGCGGCGGGTGCCGGCCGTCGGGCCGGTCGGGTTGTCAGAGGGCGAGGATGCGTACCACGTCGCGGAGTACCAGTCGGCGCACCACTCGTGCACGTTCTCGCAGATGTCATAGAGGCCGAACGCGTTGGGCGGACCGTTTGCGACTCGAGCGGTGCCGTTGCGCCACCGCTCGCCGTAACCGGGTTGCCTCTCGGGCGGAGTGTTCCCCCAAGGATAGAGCAATCCCTCGGCGCCTCCGCGCGCCGCGCGTTCCCATTCCGCTTCGGTCGGAAGGCGATACCGCCGGCCGGCGATGCCGCTGAGCCAGTCGCAGTAAGCGACCGTGTCGAACCAGGACACGCCGACGACCGGCTGGCCGGGATCGTTGAAGGCGGGATCGCTCCAGAGCGGAGGCGGCGGGTGGCCCGTGGCGCCGAGAAACGCCGCGTACTCGGCGTTCGTCGTCTGGCAGGCCGCGAGCGCGAACGCGTCGACCCGGACGCGATGGACCGGACGCTCGTTGTCGGGACCGTCCTCCGATCCCATCATGAACGTCCCCGCCTCGATGGAGACGAGCACAGGCTCGTCA
>DASYSN010000207.1:0-1683 GCA_036003305.1 Thermoanaerobaculia bacterium | reverse complement strand
GAGCAGCGGCGCCGCCACCTCCGCGTCCTCGAAGAACATCTCGTAGAAATCGCCCAGCCGGTAGAAGAGGATCGCGTCAGGAACCTGCCGCTTGATCTCGAAATACTGCTCGAGCATCGGCGTGAGCTTGGGGCGGGACATTGGATCGCGGTGGATTCTACCTTCCCGCCAACCTGACTACCCGACCACCTACCCACCTCGGCTTTCGGTAGTCAGGTGGTCAGGTCGTAGGGTTGGCCGTCATCGCGGTTGCCTCATCGCCAGCAGCTTCCCATCCTTCGCCCGCAACTCCACCACCCGCGCGTCATGCAGCGCGGAGTGCGGCACGTGATCGAGCAGCACCACCCACCGCGCCTCCGCGCCCCCCTCCCCGCGATTCGCATACGCCACGTGCACGACCTCGTAGCCGCGGTACCGCGCATCGGCCGTCAGAATCGCCTCCGCCCGCGCCGCCGCGTCGTTGTTCAGAATCCGATCCCGCCTCCTCGACGGATCCTCGGCACCCCGCAGCCCGACGAACAACACGGCGCACAGCGCGATCCACGCCGCGTAGAAGATGGGGAAGCGCCTCAAGTCTCAGCTCTCCTCGAGTTTGATGATGCGGCACGCACGCTCGAAGACGTGCATGCCCGTCGCCGCTTGGTCCGCGGCCTCGAAGCTCGTGAATACGCGCACGGTACGCAGCGGATCGCCTGCCATCAGCGTCGCTTCGACTTTTCCACCTCGAGGTCAAACAGGCGCAGGTTGCGCGCCTCGGCGGCGGCGAGGCGGACGCGTTCCTCGGGAGTCAGAGCGAGGAGATAGCGAATGGTCGACAGGTCGACCGCAACACGCGCCTTCTCGGAAACGTTCGCTCTTGCGGTCACGAATGAATTCTACTGCGAATGGTCGGCGAAGCCGCCCCAAGTGACCGGGCGCGCTTCGGCGCGCCCGGTCGGGACTACCTTACTACCTGTCTACCTCACGCCTTCGTGGATGCGTCGGTCGCGTGCGGCTGCGGCGTCGGCTCGCTCGGCGACGGCGAGGGGGACGGAGCGGGCGACGGATTCTGCTGCGTCGCGGACTTCTTGCGACGCGCGAGCTTCCGAAGCCGTTTCGTCTCCTCGACGTGCGGCACGAGCGCCGCGTTGGCGGGATCACCGGCCACCGAGGCGCCGATCGTGAACGCGCGGTTCGCGATGTCGGCGATACGCTGCTGGCGGAGGAGGTTCGCTCCTTCGATTCCGTTCAGCAACGACCGCAGCTCATCTGCGACCGCCGTCCAGCGGTTCGAGTCATCGCAAATCTGGCGCGCCATGTCGGCCGGGATACCGACCGCCTGCGAAACGATGTCCGCGGCGCCCATGATGTTGATCGACGACTGCACGATCGGATTC
This sequence comes from Thermoanaerobaculia bacterium, assembly GCA_036003305.1. GTDB lineage: Bacteria > Acidobacteriota > Thermoanaerobaculia > Gp7-AA8 > Gp7-AA8 > DASXHZ01. Next base: position 307 of record DASYSN010000207.1, on the reverse strand, counting down.
GACTGCCGCCGGCCGCGTTCGACGAGCTTCTTGCGTTGCTCTTTCGTAACCGGCGACAGTTCGTCATTCAGTTGCGCGCGCAACGTGCGCAACTGCGTGACGATGTCCTCGGGGGTAGGTTTGACCGTCGGCTGCGGCGTATCCGCAGTCGGAGCGGTCGGGGGATTGGAGTTGACCCGGTTTCGTGGACACCTGAAGATCAGGGAGAGCCACGATGCCAGGAAGCCATAAACCGTATCCGAGAGATTTCAAGCAGAAGTTGGTCGAGCTCGTACGCGAGGGGCGAACGCCGGAGGAGCTGTCACGA
>DASYSN010000206.1:0-22394 GCA_036003305.1 Thermoanaerobaculia bacterium | reverse complement strand
GCCGGCCGGCGACAACGGCACCTACATCCAGAAAGTGCCGCTGATCGGCATCGCCACCGATCCGGCGAAGACGTCGCTCGCGTTCACGAAGAACGGCGCGCCGGTGCTCGGTCCGATGAAACTGGAAACGGAGTACGTCGGCCAGGACAAGATGCAGGTGCCGAGCGACTCGCTCGACTCCGAAGTCGTCTTCGTTGGTCACGGCGTCGTCGCGCCGGAGTACAAGTGGGACGACTACAAAGGTCTCGACACGCGCGGCAAGACGCTCGTCATGCTGGTCGACGATCCGCCGGCGAACGCGAAAGAGCCGGACCTTTTCAAAGGCAAGACGCGTACGTACTACGGCCGCTGGACCTACAAGTTCGAGATGGGCGCCGCGAAGAACGCCGACGCCGTCATCCTCATCCACACGAACGAAGCGGCCGGTTACGGCTGGCAGGTCGTCAGCAACTCCTGGGGCGGCGAGAACTCGTTCATGAAGCTGAAGCCCGGCCAGTCGGACCTCAAGTTCGCCGGTTGGGTGACGCAGGACGTCGCGCGCAATCTCTTCAAACAGGCCGGCCTCGATCTCGACGAGCTGACGAAGGCCGCCGCGTCGCGCGATTTCAAGCCGGTCGACCTCGGCGTCAAGTTCACCGGAACGATCGCCAGCAAGATCCGGACGTTCGACACCGGCAACGTCGTCGCGAAGCTCGACGGCTCCGATCCGAAGCTGCGCGATCAGGCGATTCTCTACACCGCCCACCACGATCACCTCGGCGTCGGAAAGCCGGACGCCACCGGCGACACGATCTACAACGGCGCGATCGATAACGCCACCGGCTGCGCTCTGCTGATCGAGATGGCGCGCGTCTGGTCGAACACGCATCCCGCGCCGAAACGCTCGATCTACTTCGCCGCGGTCGCCGCCGAGGAGCAGGGACTCCTCGGCTCGGCGTGGCTTGGACAGAATCCGCCGATCCCCGCAGGCCGCATCGCGCTCGACATCAACTTCGACGCGATTCCGGAGTACGGCCGCGTCAGCGACGTGCAAATGAACGGCATCGAGCGGACGACGTTCTACCCGACCGCGCAGCGCGTCACGAAGGCGATGGGAATCAAGATCGTCCCCGACCAGGAGCCGGAGCAGGGCCACTATTACCGCAGCGATCACTTCTCGCTTGGCAAGGTCGGCATCCCGGCATTCTCGGTCGACGCGGGGCAGACGGTCGTCGGTAAGCCCGCCGGCTACGGCAAGGCGAAGTCGGACGAGTACCGTGAGAAGCATTACCACCAGCCGAGCGATGAGATTCAGCCGGACTGGGACTGGGGTACCAGCAAGGAGCTCGCGCAGCTCGGCTACTGGCTCGGATGGGACGCGGCGAACTCGCCGACGATGCCGAACTGGAATCCTGGCGACGAGTTCCGCGGCGTGCGCGATGCGAGTCTCGCGAAACTGGGGAAGAAATAGCGTTTTAGCCGAGGGCGGATAGCAATATCCGCCCTCCGATTCCGATCCACGCGAGGAAGGCGACGTTGATCCACGTCAGCCGCAGGAAGAACCGCGGATCGCGGCCGGACTCACGCGCGTAGATGCGCCAGCCGAGCAGGTTCGCCAGCGAGGCGATGATCGTGCCGCAGCCGCCGGCATTCACGCCATAGAGCAACTCGCGCCAATCGCCGTGGGCGAACGGCGTGAGCAGCAGCGCGGCGGGAACGTTCGAGATCACCTGCGAAAGCGCGATCGACGACCAGTAGGTGTCGAAGAGCCGCAGATGGAACGTGCGCAGGCCTTCGACGGCGATGAAGGCGAAGAAGAAGAGCGGCACGATGGAGATGTCGATGCGGCGCCGCAGGAAGAGCGCCGCGGAGGCCAGCGCCGCGATGGCGGCCGGCCAGCCGTTGACGACGCGCGCGATCTCGAGCATGACGAGCAGCAACGTGATCACGCCCGCGACAGCGGCGCGGTTGTCGCGCTGCGGCAGCGCCGGCTCGGTGTTCGTCAACGTGGCGCTTCGCAGCAACGCGATCGCGATCGCAAGGCCGATTGCGGATAGCGCGACAAACGGCAACATCGTGACGACGAATCGCCCGGCGTTCCAGGGCGACCGGTGATAGATGAACAGGTTCTGCGGATTGCCGATTGGCGTGAGACAGCCGAGGAGATTCGCGGCGACCACCTCGAGCGCGACTGCGTCTTCGACGTCGAATCCCGACATCCTGCTCGCGGCCACCGTGAACGGAATCACGATGAACAGCGCGATGTCGTTCGTCACGAGCATCGACAGAATGCCGGTGACGGCGAGCATCACCGCGGCGAACGATCGGGCCCGGTGAAAGCGCGCGACCGTCTTCTCGACCGCGAGGTCCAGCCATCCCGATCCGCGCAGAATCTCGACCGCGATCACCAGGGCGAAGAGAACCAGCAGGAGATCGAGATCGATCGCGCGCCAAGCCGCCTGCGGTGACACGCGCCCCGTCGCGAGGAACGCGATGGCGATGACCGCGGCGACGGCGACGATGCGCATCTACGGACGCGTGGCTCGAGGGGACGACGCCGCGCGGATGGCCATCATGGCGGCCCCCTCGACCGGCGTGTTCAGCGGCGCGGCGACGGTAGCCCGCGCCGCCTCGCGCGCGATCTCGCTCTTCATCGGATCGAGCAGAAGCGGACCCGCGTGGAACGCGCCGCCGACGTACGCCACCGGAAACGCCTCGCTCGTGAGCTGTAGCCGGCGGGCAACGGCGAGGACGCACACCGCCAGCTCGATTCCGGCGCGCTCGATGATGCCGCGCGCGACCGCGTCGCCGCCGTTGGCCGCCTCCATGACCAGCTCGCCGTAGCGTGCGATCACGTCGTCGCCGGTCGTGGTCGCGTAGACGAAGCGCGGGAGGTCCGCCGGATCGCACATCGCGTACTCGAAGCAGAGGAGATCGGTCATCTTCGTCGCCGGGCCGCGGCCGTCGTATGCGCGGACGATCGCGGTGAGGCCCGCGCGCGCGATGGCGTAGCCGCTCCCTTCGTCGCCGATCTTCGGCCCCCAGCCGCCCGCCCGCGCCTCGCCGCCGTTCTCGTTCCGGCCGAACGCGACAGACCCGGTTCCCGCGATGACGACGACGCCGCTGCCGAAGCCGATGGCGCCGGTCAGCGCGATGCGGGCGTCGTTGTCGACGACGAAGTTGCCGCGTGGGAAAAAGACGCGGAGCGCTTCGACGACGCGCTCGTGGTGCTCGATGTGGTCCGAGCCGGCGATCCCGCAGTAGGCGTACTCGATCTCGCGGATCGCGATGCCCGCCTCGACCAAGGCGATGTTGACGGCGCGCTCGATGTTGCGCGTCGCCGTCTCGATGCCGACGCGAAGGTGGTTCGAGCCGCCGGCCAGTCCGCGCCCGAGAGGCACGCTGTTTTCATCAGTCACGAGTGCGGCGGTTTTCGAGGCGCCGCCATCCACGCCCAGGAAGTACTTCATTGACCGCGAAGGATAAACTCACCCGATGCCGGACACGAACCGCGAAGCAGACGCTCCCGTAACGATTCCCTCGAAACCGCGCGAGGCGCTGGAAGATCGAAAGCTCCTCGACCGCCCCACGCGCGAGGAGATGCTGCAGAGCGAGTCGTGGCGTGTCTTCCGGATCCAGAGCGAGATCGTCGCCGGTTTTGAGCACCTCGCCGAGGTCTATCCGGCCGTCTCGATCTTCGGATCGGCGCGCACCGCACTCGCCGACGCGTTCTACGACGACGCCGTCCGCACCGCGAGGCTCCTCGGCGAGGCGGGATTCGCGATCATCACCGGCGGCGGGCCGGGAATCATGGAAGCGGCGAACAAAGGCGCGCGGGAGGGCGGCGCGCTCTCGATCGGCTGCAACATCGAGCTGCCGTTCGAACAGTCGATCAATCCGTACCTCGACAAGGCGATGACCTTTCGCTATTTCTTCGTCCGGAAGCTGATGTTCGTGAAGTACTCCGAAGCGTTCGTCACCTTCCCTGGCGGCTTCGGGACGCTCGACGAGCTGTACGGCGCGCTCGTGCTGATCCAGACGAAGAAGATCAGCGACTTCCCGGTGATCCTCTACAGCCGGCAGTACTGGGGCGGGATGGTGCAGTGGCTTCGCGAAGTCGTGCTCGCCGCGAACAACATCACGCAGGAAGACGTCGACAGCATCCACGTCGTCGACACGCCGGAGGAGGTGCGCGACATCGTCGTCGCGTATCACGAGACGGCAGTCAAGAAGGGGGAGCGCTAGCTTCTTCCTCCTCCACCTTCGGCAACGGCGCCTGCACGATCACCCAGCGCACGCGGAACCGTTCCGCGTCGACGACCTCGATCTCGAGGTCGCCGAGCATGCAGCGGTCGCCGCGCGCGATCTCTCGTCCTATGCGCGCCTGCACATAGCCGCCGATCGTCTCTTCGGCCGGCTCGCCCACGTCCACTTTGAGCCGGTCCGCGAGATCCTCGAGGAGATAGTCGCCGCGGACGCGGTAACGTCCATTGCCGAGCGGCTCGATCTCGGGACGCTCGCGGTCGAACTCGTCCTGGATCTGGCCGAAGAGCTCTTCCGTGATGTTCTCCAGCGAGACGATGCCGCTGGCGCCGCCGTACTCGTCGAGCACGATCGCCATGTGCGTCTTCGACTCGATGAACTGCGAGAGCACCGCTTCGACCGTGCTGTTCTCGGGGATGAAGAGAACGTCGCGTTTGAGATCCGCGAGCGGGCGCCCCGGACCGCGGAGCTGCGCGAGCATGAGGTCCTTCACGTGAATGAGGCCGATGGTCTGGTCGAGCGTGCCGTCGCAGAGCGGGTAACGCGTGTGGCGGGTGACGCGGATCGTCTCGAGGTTCTCCTCGATCGACTTTGTGGTCGAGAGGATCACGACGTCGGTGCGTGGCACCATGATCTGCCGCGCCGTCCGCTTCGAGAACTGGAAGACGCCTTCGATGATCTCGCGGTTCTCTTCCGACAGCACGCCGGCCTTCTCGCTGCGCGCGAGGATGAGCCGCAGCTCTTCCTGCGAGTGCGTCACCTCCATCTCCGTCGCCGGCCGGATGCCGATGGCGCGGAGGATCAGGTTCGAGCTCTTGTTGAGGAACCAGATCGCCGGGAAGGCAACGATGTAGAACACGCGCAGGCCGTGCGACGTCCAGAGCGCGGTGCCGAGCGGCTTCCCGATCGCGATGTATTTCGGCCCGAGCTCGCCGAAGATGATGTGCAGCGTCGTAATGACGACGAATGCGAGCGTCGCCGCGATCGAGTGCGCGATCGAGACGCTGAACGGACCGTAGCGGCTGAAGAACGGCTGAATGAGACCGGCAAACGCCGGCTCGCCGACCCAGCCGAGAGCCAGCGACGCGAGCGTGACGCCGAGCTGCGTCGCGGAGAGGTACGAGTCGAGCCGCTTCGTGATCCGCCGCGCCATCTTCGCGCGGCTGCTCCCCTCGGCCGCCAGCTCCGCGAGCTGCGTCGGCCGCACCTTGATCATCGCGAATTCCGTCGCCACGAAGTAGCCGTTCGCGATGATGAACGCGAGGGCGAGGAGGAGATACCAGCTCGGCATCAGCGACTGCTGCTTTCGACAACTTCGTCGAGCGTCTTCCAGAAACGCGGATACGACTTCGACACGACTTGCTCGTTGGCAATCGTAACGCCTCCGCGCGCGAGGCCGGCGATGGCGAAGGCCATGGCGATGCGATGGTCGTTGTGAGTTTCGATCGTCGCGGGATCGGTGGACCATCCGGGCTCGATGCGCAAGGAGTCGGGGCGCTCGTCTACCGTGGCGCCGAGGTTGCGGAGTTCCGAGGTTACGGTGGCGAGGCGGTCGGACTCTTTGACGCGCAGATTCGCAACGTTCACGATCTCCACCGGCTCCGACGCGAGCGGCGCGATCGCGGCGAGCGTCGGGACGAGGTCGGGCGTGCTGTTGCAGTCGAACGTGCCGCCGCGGAGTTGCCGCGGACCCTTCAACGTCACGCCGTCGCCCCACTCAGCCGTGCAGCCCATGCGCTCCAGAATGTCGATGAATCGCGCGTCGCCCTGGGCGCTCTCCTTCACGAGTCCGCCGACGCGAACCTCGCCGCCGGTGGCTGCCGCCGCGCCGAACCAGTACGAGGCCGAGGAGTAGTCGCCCTCGACGCGGTACTCGTCGCGCGCGAGCCTCGACCCGCGGACGTTCACTGAATTGCCGCTGCGCTCCACTTCGGCGCCGAACGCGCGAAGGATGTCGACGGTAACGTCGATGTAAGGTGCGCTGGCGACCGTGCGCAGATGCACGGTGATCCCGCCGGGCAGCGTGGCGCCGGCGAGCATGAGCGACGAGGCGAATTGCGACGACGTGTCGGCGGCGACGGTCACTTCGAATCCGCCGCGCACTTTCTTTCCGCGAATTCGCAGCGGCGGGTAGCCTTCCTTCTCGACGTACTCGACCTCCGCGCCGATCGAGAGGAGCACCTCGACGAGATCGCCGATGGGGCGGTTGTGCATCCGCTCTTCGCCGCGCAGGATGAAGCGTCCCGGCGTGAAGGCGAGCCAGCCGGTGAGGAACCGCATGGCGGTCCCTGCGTTGCCGACGAAGACGTCGACCTCGTTGGCCGACATCGAGATCCGCTCGCCGATCGTGACGCCGCCCTTGAACGCGCCGCTGACCTGAAAGCCGATGGTACGCAGCGCCTCGAGGGCGTAGCGGGTGTCGTCGGCGTCGAGACAGTTCGTGACCGTCGTCGAGCCTGAGGACATCGCGGCGAGCAGCAGCGCGCGGACGGAGTAAGACTTCGACGGCGGCGCCGTGACGGAAGCGTTGATGCGCGGCACGCGCGGAATGCTCTTCATTCGAGCTCCAGACGGAGGCCGTCATACGCCAGCCGGATCCCGCTCGGCAGCGTCGCCTCGACCTCTTCGTGATCCACCTCGTGGGTCAGATGGATCAGCCACGTCTCCCGCGCGCCGATCTTCTCCGCCGCTTCGACCGCCTCGCTGATCACCCAGTGCGTCGGATGGCGCGGCGAGACGCGGAGGCCGTCGAGCGCCAGGATCTCGACGCCGCGCAGCATCTCCATCGACGGCGGAGGGATGCCGTTCGTGTCGGTGATGTAGGCGAACTTGCCGATGCGGAATCCGAGAATCGTCCAGTCACCGTGTACGACCGGGATCGGCGTGATGTCGATGCCGTCGTGCGAAAACTTGGTCGTGACCTCAATCAGCTCGAGCTGCGGCTTGCCGCCGCCGATCTGCGAATACGCGTCCCAGATGTAGCTGAACGAGCGCCGCACGGCCTTCGCGGTCAACGGGTTCGCGTACGCCGGGATCGACTCGCGCTGCCGGAAGTTGAACGGACGGATGTCGTCGAGCCCCATCAGATGATCGGCGTGCGAGTGCGTGAAGAGGACGAAGTCGAGCCGCGGAATCGGATCACGCAGCAGCTGCAGGCGCAGGTCGGGCGTCGTGTCGATCAGGAAGTGCTTGCCGTTCGCTTCGCACTTCACCGACTGCCGCAGGCGCTTGTTCCTCGGGTTCGCCGACGTGCAGACGCGGCAGGAGCAGCCGACGACCGGAACGCCGGTCGAGGTCCCGGTGCCGAGGAACGAGACGGAGAGCTTCATACGACGACAAACTCGAATTCGCCGGTGGCGGGGTCGATACGCATCGCCTCGCCGGTTTCGTACCAGGGAGGCAGCACGGTGATCGTCGTTCCGTCCGCCGGCATGACGAGCTTCTCGTGAAAGTGGCCGAAGACCACGTCGGTGAATCCCTCTTTCGCCCGCTTCGCGCCGTAGCGCTTCATCAGCTCCAGCGGCAGCACCGACTTGTGCTTGAAGTTCGTCTTCGCGAGCCGCTTCTCGACGTCGTCGACGAAGTTGCGCGCTGTCTTCTTCGGGATGAGGTTCAGCATCAGCTTCGAGAAGGCGTTCTTCGACGCGCGCCGCCAGAAGCGGTACTGCCAGTCACGGTCGTTGATCATGTCGCCGTGGACGATCAGGTACTTCCGCTTACCGACCTGGAACGAGAACTCGACGCCGATGTCGCTGACCGCGTTCTCGACGAACGATCCTTTCAGAAAGAAGTCGCGGTTCCCTTCGACGTAGTGGATCGCGATCCCGCCGTCGCGCACCTCGCGGAATTTCGCCATCACCTTGTCGACCGACGACGTGTAGAACTTCGGATGCGCGATCAGGTAGTGAAACAGATCGCCGTTCAAATAGAGCGCGCGCGGCTTCAGCGCCACGAGGCGGTCGAGCCACGCCACGATCGGCTTCTCGTTCCCGTCGGCGAGCCCGATATGCGAGTCGCCGATGACATAGATGTCTCCGCTCATGTCAGGCTGTCATCCTGAGCCGGCGTAGCGCGGCGAAGGACCCGTATCGCATCTTGCACCGGATCCTTCGCTGCGCTCCGCGGCTTCGCCGCTCCGCCAGCTCAGGATGACAGGGCATCACAGTACCGTCCTCAGATTCGCGCGCGGATTTTCCGCGTACGCCGACTCGATCGCGTCGACGGCGTCCGCGGGGGCTTCTTTCGGCACCGCGATCTGCACGCGATAGTAGTGGTCGCCGTAGCCGGCGTCCTTCCCCTTCTTCTTCACGCCCTTGCCGCTGATGCGGAACGTCTGCCCGCCCTGCGTCCCGGCGGGGATGCGCGCACGCACCGGGCCATGAATCGTCGGCACGTCGACTTCGGCGCCGCGAATCGCTTCGCCGACCGTCACCGGCAAGTCGATATGGATGTTGTCTCCGCGCCGTTCGAAGAACGGATGTTTCCGGACATGAACGGTGATCTGGATCGGGACATCGCCCTTCCGCGGCACGCGGATCTTCTGTCCGTCGCCGACGCCCTCGGGGATCTTCACTTTGATCGACGAGCCGGCGACGCTGAGCTCCATCGTCGTGCCGAGGACGGCGTCGCGGAAATCGATCGTCATCTCGGCTTCGAACGCCTCCGGCTGTTCCGGCGCGCCCTGGAAGCCGCCGCCGCCGAACAGGTCGGAGAGGATGTCGGTGAAGCCGCCGGTCGAGCCGCGTCGCGTCGAGCGGCGGCCGCCGCCGCGGCCTGCGCCGCCGAACTGCTCGCTGAACTGCGAGAAGTCGAAGCCGCCGGCGCCGAACGGATTCTGTCCGCCCGCGAACGGGTTCGCGCCGCCCGCGCCGCCGCCGCCGAACGAGAACGCTTCGCGCCCGAGGCGGTCGTACTGCGTGCGCTTCTCTTTGTCGCTCAGGACGGCATACGCCTCGGAGATCTCCTTGAACTTGTTCTCGGCGTCCTTGTTCCCCTTGTTCTTGTCGGGATGGAACTTCTTCGCGAGCGCGCGGTACGCCTTTTTGATCTCGTCGTCGCTCGCGCTCTTCTTCACGCCGAGGATGTCGTAGTAGTCCCGGTCGGCCATCGTTGCCGAAGTATAGGCATAGAATCCGCGACGACGGAACGCGCATGTACGGATCACTGTCACGACGAAACGTCCTCACGATGATCCTGGCGGGAGGACAGGGCGAGCGGCTCTACCCGCTCACGCGCGATCGCGCCAAGCCGGCCGTGCCATTCGGCGGCCGCTACCGGATCATCGACTTCGTCATCAACAACTTCATCAACTCCGGCTTTCTCAAGATCAAGGTGCTCACGCAGTTCAAGTCGAACTCGCTGATCGAGCACATCACGCGGACGTGGCGGCTGGTTCATGAGATTGGCCAGTACGTCGACGTCGTTCCGGCGCAGATGCGCAAAGGGCCCTTCTGGTTCCGCGGTACCGCCGATGCCGTCTTTCAGAACCTCGAGCTGATCTTCGACGAACAGCCCGAATACGTCTGCGTCTTCGGCGGCGATCACATCTACAAGATGGATGTGAACCTGATGCTGCAGGAGCACATCGCGAACGATTCCGACCTCACCATCGCCACGATTCCCGTCCCGGTGAGCGACGCGCACCACTTCGGGATCGTGGAAGTCGACGACGACTGGCGCGTCACCGGATTCGTCGAGAAGCCGAAGAGCGGCGCGAAGACGATTCCCGGCCAGCCCGACATGGTCCTCGCGTCGATGGGCAACTACATCTTCACGGCGAAGGTGATGACCGACGTCCTGCAGCGGAACGCGCTGCGCGACTCGGCGCACGACTTCGGCAAAGAGATCATCCCCGACATGTATCCGCGCATGAAGGTGCGGGCATACGACTTCGCGAAGAACTTCGTTCCGGGCGAGGCGGAGAACAACCGCGGCTACTGGCGCGACGTCGGCACGATCGACTCGTACTTCGCCGCGTGTCTCGATCTCGTCAGCGTCACGCCCGCGTTCAACCTGTACAACAACCAGTGGCCGATCGTTTCGGCGCCGCAGAACCTCCCGCCGGCGAAGTTCGTCTTCGCCGACTCGAAGTCGCAGCGCATCGGCATCGCGACCGATTCGCTCGTCTCGGACGGCGTCATCATCTCGGGCGGGACGCTGAATCGCTGCGTGCTCCATCCGCGCGTCCGCATCCACTCGTACTCCGACATCGACGAGTCGATCCTGATGGACGGCGTGGAAGTGGGGCGGCACTGCAAGATCCGCCGGGCCATTATCGACAAGGGCGTGAAGCTTCCGTCCGGCACCACCATCGGATATGACGTCGAGCAGGACAAGCAGCGATTCACGGTCACCGAGACCGGAATCGTCGTCGTGCCGAAAGGTTCAGAAGTCAGAGAAGGAGTGGTTGCCTAGTTGCCTCCCAGAAATGACGGCCGCGAGCCGAATCAGTTGCGCCCCATCGTCATCACACCGAACATCAACAAGCACGCGGAAGGGTCGGCGATGATCGAAGTCGGCCACACGCGCGTGATCTGCACCGCGTCCGTGCAGGAGAAAGTGCCGCCGTTCATGTACCGCAGCGGCAAAGGGTGGGTGACCGCCGAGTACGGAATGCTGCCGCGCGCGACGACGGAGCGGACGGAACGCGAAGCGTCCAAAGGGAAGCAGGGCGGCCGGACGATGGAGATCCAGCGCCTCATCGGCCGTTCCCTCCGCGCCGGCGTGAAGGCCGAGCTCCTCGGCGAACGGACGATCTGGATCGACTGCGACGTCATCCAGGCGGACGGCGGCACGCGCACCGCGTCGATCACCGGTGCCTGGGTGGCGCTCGTCATCGCCCTCGGCCGCATGTACGTCGACGGCAATCTCGCGAACTGGCCGGTGAGCGATTTCATCGCCGCGATCTCGGTCGGGATCATCGGGGGCGTCCCGTCCGTCGATCTCGACTACTCCGAGGACTCGAAGGCCGGCGTCGACATGAACATCGTCGCGACCGAGAAGGGCCGCTACATCGAGATCCAGGGGACGGCGGAAGGCGGCACGTTCAGCGACGAGGAGATGCAGTCGATGATGACGCTCGCGAAGAACGGCATCGCGCAGCTCGTCGCGAAACAGCGCGAAGTGCTCGCTTCGATCCTCGGCCGCGTCGACAACGTCGCGCGCGAGCGGCTCAATCGCAAGTTCCGCTAGTCCCCCGTCATCCTGAGCCGGCGTAGCGCGGCGAAGGATCTCCAAATGCGCTACGGATGGCTCGTGCCGCGAAATTTGAGATCCTTCGTCGTCCTCCGCTTCGCTGCGGCGACTCAGGATGACGGAATTGAGACGATGTCCACGACGCTCGACGACAGACGGATTGCCGAGTGGCTGTTCCTGCTGACGTTCTTCGCCGCTGCGTACTTCTACGCCGGCGCGGGGTGGAATCAGAACGCGACGTTTGACCTGACCCGCGCGATCGTCGAGCGCCACACATTCGCGATCGACGTGTACGCGGGCAACACCGGCGATGTGTCGTATGCGAACGGACACGTCTACGCGAACAAGGCGCCGGCGCTTTCGTTTCTCGCCGCGATTCCGTACGCCGTTCTGCACGCGGCCGGCGTCACGAACCTCGCGATCGCCTGCTACCTCTGCACGGTCTTCACGTGCGGGATCTTCGCGGCGCTCGTGCCGGCGTTTCTGTATCGAATCGGGAGGCGCCGAGGGCTCGATCCGCTCTGGTCGGCCACCGTGGCGCTGATCGTCGCCTTCGGTACGGAGCTCTTCCCGTATTCGACCGTGCTCATGGTCATGGTGCCGGCCGGCGCGTTGATGCTCGTCGCACTCGAGACGAAGCGCGCGTGGCTCGCCGGCTTTGCCGCGGCGCTGGCGGCGGCGATGTACTACCTCTGCGCTCCTGCGATGGCCGTGATTCTCGTGTGGCGCGGACTTTCAGTCCGCGCTTCCCGCCAGTTCATTCTCGGCGCGCTGTCACCGCTCGCCTGCCTCGCCACCTACCAGTACCTCTGCTTCGGCGGTCTTCTGACGAGCTCCATGGCGAGAACGGATCCGCGCTTCCTGACGAAGGGGGCGCTCTTCGGACCGCCGTCGCTCGACGCGCTCTACGGCATTTCGATCTCGCCTTACCGCGGGTTGATCTTCTTCGCTCCGGTACTGCTCCTGGCCATCGTACCGGTCATGAGGAACCTCGGCCTGCTCGTGATCTCCGCGATCTTCCTGCTCTTCAACCTTTGCTACATCAACTGGGACGCGGGATTCGGCGTCGGCGCGCGTTACCTCGTGCCGTTGATTCCGCTCTGGGGCCTCGCGCTGCTGCGCGTCGACAAACGGCGCCTGTTCATCGCCCTCGGCGCGCTTTCCTTCGCGATCAACTTCGCGGCGACCGCCGTCGACCCGGAGCCGTCAGCGACGATCCCGCGCCCGCTGACCCAGTACATCCTGCCGCTGCTCATGTGCGGCCACTTCTCGCCCGACGTGCCGATCACCGCGCCGTGGAGCGCGGCGACGTTCACCGGCCACACCTCGGTCAACCGTCTCGCGCACGATGAGGCGAAAGTCTTTCAGCGTCACGCGCCCGGCAGCGTCGAGTCGGAGTGGTCTTCCTTCAACCTCGGCGAGCTGCTGTTCGGCGCCGGCGACGCGCGGTCGCTCATTCCATTCGCAGCCGTGTTCGCAGCCGCGATCGCAGCGATTCTCGCGAAAGCACGACGATTGTCGCGAGCGTCAGCAGCGACACCCACGCGCTGACCCAGAAGGTCGACGGCGCGTACCAGACGCGAACCTCCGACACCCCCGGCCGGACGACGAAGCCGAAGAACGTGTGATCGACTTCCAGCGGCTGGAGCTTCCGCCCGTTCTGCGTCACCTTCCAGCCCGGCCAGAACGGGATGCTGCTCGTGATCAGCGTGTAGCGCGGCGCGTCGATGCGCAGCCGGTAATCGGTGTCGGTCGCGCGCACGATCTCCACCTTCGCCATCGGCGCGTCGGGCGGCCGCGGCGCAAGCAGGTCCTGCCGTTCACGGTCGTTCTCGACCGGGAGCCGCTTCAGCACCGACTCGCGCGTCCAGTCGGTGATGTTCAGGAGGTGATGGACGAACGCGTCTCCCTTGAAGTCGAGGTAGATCGCGTACATCGGGAAGAAGCGCGGCTTCCAGTCGACGTTCTCGAACAGCACGCCGTCTTTGCCGTCGTAGACGATTTTGTAACGGCCGGGTTCGAGCTGCGTCTGCGGCAGCGTCAGGATGTAGCGCACGCCGAGGAAGTTGAGGAGAGTCGTGTCGACGTCGGTCCACTGCGCAAAGTAGTCGCCGGGGTTGTAGGCCTTCGTGACGTTGCGCAGGAACCCGATGTAGCGCCCGCTCGCCATCGGATCGTGCACGCGCACGTCGGGGAGGCCGAATACGGCATTCGTATTCGGGAAGAGCACCGTGCCGATGCCGACGAAGCGGAACGGCTGATTCGGCGCCGCGTCGCGGAGCGCCTCCATCTTCGCGATCGCCGGCGTCTTCGGATAGATGAAGCGCTCGTGCACCGGCGTGTTCCAGTCGATTCCGGTGCACCACACCTCGTTCGTCACGGCGACGAGCAGCACCATCAACGCGAAGGGCCGCTCGCGCCGCGGCATGAGCAACGCCAGCGCTGCGATGATCACGACGATGATGCTCGGGATCACCGCCGCGAAGGCGCTCGGCTTGTGCCACTCGGTATCGAAATGCATCGGCTGCAGGAGCCATACGAGCCCCGCCCCGACGAACGCGAGTCCGATCGCGACGGCGAGCCGGCGCCCCTGCTCGATCAGATCGACCAACGCGGCGGCCTGGATCGCGAAGACGAACGCGATCAGCAGCCGCATTCGGCCGTTCGCCGCTAGCGCGAACACGCGATGGAAGATCGTTCCGACGATCGGCCAGTTCAACACGATCCCGAGGAGGATCGGCGTTAGGAGGACGAAGAAGAACTCACGCGTTCGGAAGCGGCGGCGCATGACCGCATCGACCAGCAGCGCGAACCAGCCGGCGACGCCGAGGAGTCCGGCGAAGGCGGTGATCGTCTCGGCGTGCTCCGGCCCCCACGGCGCTTCGATCGGCACGTCGCCGAAGAAGTGCGGCTCGAACAGGGAGATCACGAACGGCAGGCTGTTGTCATTCCCCTCCATCTTTTGCCATGCCTGGAGGAACTGGTACCGCTTCGATCGCGTGATCGCCTCGGCGACCGGCGCGAGGAACGGCGACGAGAGCGCGGCCGCCACGACCATCACTCCGCCGAGGGCGAGGACGAATCGCAGCGGCTTCCGGATCGCGCCGCAGACCAGCAGCCAGATCACGTAGAACAGCGCGATGAAGAAGATGTGCGACGCGGTTTCGGGGTGGCCCCCGAAGATGATCGCGGTCCAGAGCACCGCGCCGAAGACGAAGCGGCCGTACGTGATCCGCTCCGCGAGCAGGTCGACCGCGTACAGCATCGCGGGGACGAAGCAGGCGACGGTGACGAGCGGGAAGTGCAGCCAGACGACGAGGAACGCGCAGAAGCCGAATGACACCGCGCCCGTGGCGCTCGCGAGCTCGCTCCACGCGCGCCTGCGGCAGAAGAGGAACGTGAACGACATCGCGATGAGCAGCTTCATCGCCGCCTCCGCCGTCATGGCGTGACCGAGCGACAGCGGGAGCGTCAGGATGCGAATGAACGACAGCGCGGAGCTCTGGCCGTTCGCCAGCAGCGGATAGCCCCCGCCCGCGAGCGCGTTCCAGAGCGGCAGGTGGAACGAGCGCCACGCGTCGCGCACCTGGACCGTCCACGGGAGGATCTGCATCGGCAGATCGTTCAATTCGCCGTTGCCGACGCGCACGACGTGGCGATTGAGGTAGGCCCACGGCGGAAGCGCCTGCACGAAGTCGGCGGGGAAGTTGACGTACGGCCCCGTCATCGCCTGCCACATGAAGAAGACGACCAGGACGTAGAACAACCCCGCGACCCGCCACGGCAGGTCGATGCGCACGCGCCGCGTCAGGTAGACAGCGACCGCATAGACGACCGCGACATAGATCCACGTTGGGTTCACGGGCGCGCGATGATAGCAGCCCGCCTCTGTCATCCTGAGCCGCGTAGACGGCGAAGGATCCGGTGCTGAAACTGATTGCGCGTTCCAGCAACGGATCCTTCGCCGCGCTTCGCCGGCTCAGGATGACAACGGATCAGGGCTCCAGCTTCGCCACGAACTGCTGCGCGTCGGCGAACGCCGTCTCGTCCATCGCGCGCGCGATCTCGATCACGGCGGCGAGATGACTCTCGATCGCTTCGTGGTTGCTGTCGATGATCGGCTGCCAGACCGAGGCGTCGCTCGCGGCGAGGCGCAGGAACGTTCGCAGTCCGGTGCCAGCGAAGCGCGGATCGACGCCGCTGCGTTCTGCGTAGGCCGCCAGCGCCGTCGAGAGCACCTGAGGGAGGTGCGACGTCAGCGCGACGGCGTCATCATGCTCCCGTGGATCGACGACGTCTCCGATGGCGCCGCAGTCGCGGATCATCTCCTCGACCTCGTAATTGCGGGAGTCGATGAACCAGCGCTTTCCCTCGAAGAGATCGGCGCGCGCGGCGCCGAGGCCGCGCTCGTGCGACCCGGCGAGCGGATGTCCGGCGACGAAATGTTTCGCGCCGGCGACGTCACGCAGCGGCTGCATGACGCTGCACACCGAGGTGATGAGCGGCGCATCGATCTGTTTCAACAGCCCGACCGCGACGTCGACACTCGTGGCGAGGACGACCACGTCGATATTGCGGTCGTCCTCGTCGTCCGCCGCGCCGGCGCGGCGCGCGTCATCGAGCGAAACGCGCGGGTCGCGATAGGCGATCCGCCAGCCGCGCGCGCGCAGCGCCATGCCGATCGAGCCGCCGATGAGGCCGAGGCCGGCGATGAGCGCGCGCATGGCGGATCAGCGCGACATCAGAATCAGCGTCCGGTTGACCTGCTGCGACGTCGTCAGGTCGAAATACGGCCGTTGCACCGTCACGCGCGGGCGATTGGTTTTCGGCGCGATCTCCACGGCGTTGTATGAGCCGCTCGCCTTCGAGAGGTCGGGATGCAGGTTCAGCTTCGGAAATAGCGGCTCGGCGGCCTTCTGGTCCGCGAGCAGATCGCCCGAGCGGCGGTACGCCGGCGGCTTCGCCGCGCTCAGATTGTTCGTGGCGTCCGGCGCGATCGATCCGTAGCCGTAGGCCTTCACATAGAAATTGGCGACGTCGTCGACCGAGGCGTCCGTGTCGTAGATCGCGACCTGCGGCGCTTCCGGATCGTTCGGCTTGATCACCTTGTCCGCCTGTTTGATGAGATCCGTCAGGTGCGGCAGATACCGCGCGCCGGGATAGACGACGAAGGTGAACTGATCCTGCTCTTCTTCCTTCTCGCCCTTACACGCGACGAACGCGGCCAGCGAAACGAGGAGAACGACGAGCAGCAGACGTGAGACTCTGTTCATTTCGGGGAAACCCTCCAGAGGAATTCGGCGAAACAATACTACGGAGCGCCCCCGGAGATCGTTGGGGAGATGCCCTCCGTCATCCTGAGCCGGCGTAGCGCGGCGAAGGATCTCCAGATGCGCCGCTCGAGCCACGCGCCGCGCATTCGGAGATCCTTCGCCGTCTACGCGGCTCAGGATGACGGAGTTGTTCCTTACACGCCGAGGTATTCGCGGATCGGCTGTCCGACGACCTCCTCGAACCGCTGCGCGAACGACTTGATCGCGCCGGACGGCTCGTCGAGAAAGATCCGCTCGACGCGAAACAGCGGGAAGAACATCGTCATCAGGTCGAGGTCGGGCTCGTCGTCGCCGGCGATCTGCCGGATCCAGTCGTCGAACGAGTCGAGATTGACGGCGCGCACCGTGATCCCGGCCGCCGACAGCGACCCGAGAACGCCGAAGAACTTCTCCTTCGGATTGACGAGATTCACGATCACGAGCGACCCAGGCTCGAAGCCCCCCATAATTTCATGGGTCATCGATGTTCTCGCTCAACTCGATCAGCACGCCGTTGCCGACCGACGGGTGAAGGAACGCCACCCGGCACCCATGCGCCCCCGGCACCGGTGCCTCGTTCACCAGCCGATATCCCTCGGCTTTCAGCCGCGCGAGGTGCGCTTCGAGGTCGTCGACGCGCAGGCAAATGTGATGAATCCCCTCGCCCCGCTTCTCGATGAACTTCGCGATCGGCGAGTCGGCCGACGACGGCTCGAGCAGCTCCAGGTTCGCGTCTCCGACAGAGAGGAACGCCGTCTTCACCTTCTGCGTCTCGACCGTCTCCACGTGCTCGACGCGCAGTCCGAGCGACTCATAGATGCGCGCCGCGTCGAGCGACTTCACCGCGATCCCGATGTGGTCGAGCTTCGTCATACTCCGTGTACGTCTGCTCCCCAGATGTGTTTGTGCAATTGCGTCTGCAGCCGCGCCGGCACCTTGTCCGCGAGCATCCACTCGGCCAGCGGCTTCAGTTCCAGCTCTCCCCAGACGGGGGAGAAGAGGATCGTCCACCGGTCGAGTCGCCGCTCCGCGATGATGCGGCGCGCCCAATCGTAGTCGTTGCGGTCTGCGAGGACGAACTTGATCTCGTCATGCGGCCGGAGCTGATCGAAGTTCGCCCACCGGTTCTTCTCCGATTCCCCGCTCCCCGGCGCCTTCACGTCGATGATCAGCTTCGCCCGTTCGTCCACCGGCGTAATGTCGATCGACCCCGACGTCTCGATCAACACTTCGTACCCGCCTTCGCACAGCCGCTTGATCAGCTCGAACGCCTCGGACTGCGCCAGCGGCTCCCCGCCCGTGATCTCGACCAGCTTCGTCCCGTACCCCTCGACGCGCGCGACCACCTCGTCGAGCGACATCTTCTCGCCCCCCGAGAACGTGTACTCCGAGTCGCACCACCGGCAGCGCAGATTGCAGCCGGTGAGCCGGACGAAGACGCACGCGCGCCCTGCGTGGGTCGACTCGCCCTGAATGGAGTGGAAGATCTCGGTGACGCGCATGGAGAGATGAAACATGAAAGACGAAAAGAGGAACGGTTTATTCGCAGCCGACGGCCAGCGACGAGCCGGTGGTAAGCTGAATTCGATGAAGGTTGTCACCTACGAGGCAATCGTCGAGCGTGGCGAAGTCAGACTGCCGGAAACGGTGACTCTTCCGGAGCACGCAAGGGTATACGTCGTCGTCCCAGGCGTCGAAGATCTGCCGCCCTCCAGGATTCAGTCTCCTCGGCTCTTGCGACCCGAACAGGTATCTGATTTCGCCATGGAGACTCTCGAGGGCGAAGATGCCACCGTACGATGACCGGCTCTTCGCCCCGCCCGCGGCGGTTGTGAACGCGCGCCTCCGCAACCCTAATAACGGCGCCATCGTTCCCGACGTCTTGCTCCTGATCGATACGGGTGCTGATGTGACGCTGCTTCCGGGCGGCGCGGTGGATGCTGCGGAGCTCGAGCGGACCGGCGGCTCGTACGAGTTGCTGACGTTCGACGGCAGATCGAGCGCCGCTGTCGCGGTTCGCGCCGAGCTATTGATGCTGGGCCGCACGTTTCGCGGGCAGTTCCTCGTAACCGATCAACCAGTCGGCATTCTGGGCCGCAATATCCTGAATTCGCTCGCCCTCTTGCTGGACGGCCCTCGCCAAACGTGGAGCGACTACAAAGGCGATCGACCGGAATCGCGCTGACTCGCGTCACAGAGTCAAAAACGGCCGGCTGCCGCAAGCGGCAACCGGCCGTATTTCGATGCGTTAGTGCACGGTGATGGTCAGCGTTCGATCGCCGAAGGCGCCGGTGCTGTCCCAGGCGCGCACGATGACGGTGTGCGTGCCGGCGTTCATCGGCACGTTCGTACTGATCGAGCTCACCTGACCGGCGCTGTAGACGTCGGCGCTGTCGACGTAGATGTGCCAACCGGTGATCGTGTGGCCTGACGTTGCGCTCGCGGCGATCGCCACGGGCGAGGTTACGGTCGCACCGTTCGCCGGCGTCGAGACCGTCACGGTCACGCCGTTCACCACGTTCAGCGTCAGCGTCCGGTCACCGAAGGCTCCCGTGCTGTCCCAGGCGCGGACGATTACGGTGTGCGTACCGGCACTCATCGGCACGCTGGCGTTGATCGAGCTCACCTGTCCGGCGCTGAATTGATCCGTCCCATCGACGTAGATGTGCCAGCCGGTGATGGTGTGACCCGACGTCGCGCTGGCCGCGATCGTCGTGGGCGAATTCACCGTGGCGCCGTCGGCCGGCGTCGACACCGACACCGTCACCCCCGTCTCCACCGTGATCTGCATCGTCTCGTCGCCGAACAGGCCGCTGGCGTCCCACGCGCGCACGATCATCGTGTGCGTACCGGCCGTCAGGTCGGTGAGGCTCGCGGTGATCGAATTCACCTGGCCGCCGTCGAACTTATCGACGCTGTCGACATAGATGTGCCATGCGGTGATCGTCCGCGCCGAGGTGGCGCTCGCCTTCACCGTGACCGGCGAGGCCACCGTGGAGTCGGGCACCGGCGTCGAGACCGTCACGTTCACGCCCGATACGACGTTCAGCGTCAGCGTTTTGTCGGCGAAAGCGCCGGTGGAGTCCCAGGCACGGACGATGACCGTGTGCGATCCGAGATCCATCGGCACCGAGGCGCTGATCGAGTTGACTTGGCCGGCGCTGTACGAGTTGACGCCGTCGACGTAGATGTGCCAGCCGGTCACCGTGTGGCCGCTGCTCGCGCTGGCGTTGATCGCCACCGGCGAATTCACCGTGGCGTTGTTCGCGGGCGACGACACCGTCACCGTAATCGGCTCCGTCACGGTCAGGTTCAGCGTCTGGTCGCCGAAGGCGCCGCTGCTGTCCCAGGCGCGGACGATGACGGTATGCGAGCCGGTGGTCATCGCCAGGCTGGCGCTGATCGAGCTCACCTGTCCGCCGGTGAAGACGTCGGCGCCGTCGACGTAGATGTGCCATCCGGTGATCGTGTTCGGCGATGTCGCGTTCGCGGCGATCGTCACCGGCGAGTTGACGCTCGTCGACGTCGGCGCGGTTACGGTCACCGTGACGCCGGCCGTTGCCGTCACCTGGCGCGTGTCATCGCCGAAGGCGCCGGTGCTGTCCCAGGCGCGGGTGATGATCGTGTGCGTTCCGGCCGCGAGCGGCAGCGAGGCGCTGATTGAATTCACCGCGCCGGCGCTGAACGAGTCGACGTTGTCGACGTAGATGTGCCAGCCGGTGATCGTATGCGTCGAGCTCGCGCTCGCCGTCACCGTGGCGGGTGAGGTGACCGTCGCTCCCGCCGCCGGGCTGGTGACGCTGACCGTCACGCCCTGTGGGCCGACGTTGATGCTCGACGTCTGCGAACAGGTGTCGCCCTGCGAGTCGGTGGCCTTCACCGTCACGAGGTGGCTGCCGTTCGTCATCGTCACGGCCTGATCGACCGAGGATGCCGTCGTCGTGGTGAAGACCGCAGTACCGTCGACGTCGATCTCCATCGAGGTGACCGTCGCTCCGGTCGGCGGATTCGCCGACGCCGTGACCTGCACCGGCGAGTTGACGGTCGCGCCGTTCGCTGGGCTCGTCATCGTCACGAAGCAGGTATTGCCGGAGACGTTGTACTGGATCGGCCCCGACATGTGGTTGACGATGCTCGGCTGGCCGACTGCTTTGACGTACAGCGTGTAGTTGCCCGGTCCGATGCCGTATTGACTGAGATCGAGCGTGTTGAGGCCGGGCGTGATGTTGTCGGCCAGCACCATGAGGTTCTGCCCGTCCGTGGAGATGAAGACGGTGTAGTGATGCACGGTGGCTTCGGTGCCGGTCAGCGTCGGGTCGTCGGGATCGGGACCGAAGTTCGTCTTCCACGACAGCGTCGAGCCGCTCACGCCGCCCGTCACGCTCGAGACGCAGTTGTCGATGCCGGTCTCGATCTCGGTGCCTTCCTCGTAGTCGTCCCACGTCACCGCCTGGATCCAGTTCAGCGGCTTGGTGGCCGGCGGGTAGAACTGGCGCGTGTGCGCGAACGTGTTGAGCCACGTCATGCCGCAGCGCTGGAAGTTGATGCGCGGCCCGTTCGGAGGTGCCGGGGACCACGACGCCAGCGTGTCGTTGAAGCCTTTGAACGTGGCGCCGACGACCGGCTTGGACGCATTGGCCGAGCTGGTGGCGGACTGGTAGAACTGGTCGAGGTAAGTGACGCCGGTGCGGTCGCCGGTGAGGACGACGTTCTCCCAGCCGTAGGCGCCGTCCATGACGGAGAAGTTGCCCTTGCCGTCGCCGAGGAACAGCGGGTTGCCGCCGGAATTGGAGCGCAGCGAGGCCCAGTCGATCTGGGTGTTGTTGGGACTCGTGCCGCCGTCGACGAAGAAGAAGATGATCGGGCGGCTGTCGGAGGTCTTGATGTAGGCGCTCGACGAAGCGTAGCGGTTCATCACGTCCTGCACGCGCGTGATGCCGGTGGAGGTGCAGGTGCCGCTGGAGACGCAACTGCCGAACGCGCCTTTGTCGATCATGATGGCGAACTGAAACTGCCCACCGGTCGCTTCCGCGGCCGTGCGCAGATACCCCGCCGAGGTGTCGGAGATGGTGCCGGGCCCATTCCAGTCGATGATCGCTCCCGCGAAGCCTCGGCTGATCATGTCATTGACCTCAGCCGTGACTTGCGACTGCGTATTGCTGTAACCGATGTCGATGTGCGAGCTGCACGAGTGCTGTGACGTATTGGGATTGAGCGTCCCGTCCGCCTGCTCATTGGAGGTCTGATGACACCACCAGGCCTGCCATTCGGCGTAGATTTTCGTGCTGTTGTTGGGATAAAGCGCGTGAATGTCGACTTTACTGACATTGCTGGGAACCGCGTCCCCATTGCTCACGGTCGCGTTCTGCTTGGTAATGAAATAGACGTCTGTGAACATCGACGACGCGCTGGTGTTCTTGGAGGTCTCTGCTGTGTAGGTGGTAGTGGGATTAATGACGAGCTGCGCCTGAGCAGCCGCAGCGAACAGAAGAAGAGCGATGAGAACTGTAAATCGTGGTAGTCGTTTCATGGGGTAAATTTGAGGACCTTTCGGCATTATGAGTAGATGGGTCATTCTCTCTTTGCGCGCATGACGTCCTGCCAGGGGGATGCCACGACATCCGTCCTGAACTATGTGTGTCACAG
>DASYSN010000205.1:0-3518 GCA_036003305.1 Thermoanaerobaculia bacterium | reverse complement strand
GCCGCGACCGCTTTTCTCCCGTGGTGGGGCGGCGCGTCGTGGAAGTACAACATCTGGGAGATCTGGGACACCGGCGCGGCGCGCGTCGGAAGCATCCTCTTCGTCCTGGCGCTCGTCGGCGTCCTGACGACGTGGCGCCGCGGTCCGACGAAGTTCTTCTCGATCGCGCTGCTGATCTGCCTCGGCGCGGCATTCGACGCGCCGCCGTTCGCGCAGATGCTCCACTACATCCCGCTGTTCAGCATCGCCGTGAACAATCGCCTCGCGTTCGCGGCGGCGCTCGCGGCCTCGCTGCTCGCCGCCTTCGCGGTCGACGCGTGGCCGGAACCAGTCCTCGGTCCTCGGTCCTCGGACCTCGGATCGCCGGCGGACATCGAAATCCGAGGACTGAGGACCGAGGACCGAGGACCGATCGTGATCCTTGTCGCGACGATCGTCTTCTTGATCGCGACCGGCTTCGCGATTCCGATTCAGCTCGAGCACCACCAGAACGAGCACTACCTCGGCGCGATGATCGCGACCGAGCTCCTGCCGCTACTCGTGCTGCTCTTCCTGGCGCGCCGTCCGCGCACGGCGACCGTGTTCGCGATCGTCTTCGCGATGATGCTGCTGCAGCGGGTCAACGAGGACGGCCAGATCTATCCGGCGATGCCGCGCAAGACGTTCTTCCCGCGCGTTCCGATCCTCGCCGCGATGCACGGCGACGAGCCGTTCCGCTTCACCGGAGTCGCCGACGCGATGGTTCCGAACAGCTCGGCCGTCTATCACCTCGACGACATCCGCGGGTACGAGGCGATGACGTTCCACCGTCTGGCGGAGACGTTCCCGCTCTGGTGCACGCCGCAGAACGTGTTCTTCAACCGCGTCGACGATCTGACCAAGCCGTTCCTCTCGCTCCTCGGCGTCCGCTACGCGATCACCGACGTCGGCCACGCGCCGCCCGACGGCTGGCGGATCGCGCTCGACGATCACGCGACGCGGCTCCTCGAGAGCTCGCACGCGCTCCCGCGCGTCTTCGCACCGCGCGACATCCGCTACGGCGGCGGCCCGGCCAGGATCCTCAACGAAATCTCAGTCGCGAACGACTACGCCGCCACCGGCTGGATCGAAACGGACGACGCCGACCAGCACGTCGTCGTGAACGGACAGCCGAACATCACGACGCGCCGCAACGGCAGCGAGTACTCGGTCGACGTGAACGGACCGCACGCCGCCTGGCTGGTTCTGACCGAGAGCGCGTGGCGCGGGTGGAAGGTCTACATCGACGGCCACCGCATTCGCACCTACTACGCGGACGTCGCGTTCGTCGGGTTCTACGTGCCGGAGGGGCACCACCGGCTGCGCCTCGTCTACATGCCCGATTCGTTCTTGCGCGGTCGGGCGATCTCGTTCGCCACGCTGTTCGCGATGGCGATCTTCGTGGTCATCCGGCGCTTACGGCGTCGAGGAGCCAGTCGCGATACTCCCCTTCGATCCGATCGATCGGAATGACGATGAACTCGGGCGTCTCGTAGGGATGCCGGCCGAAGAGGACCTCGCGCAGCGCGTCGACGCGCTCGGCGGCCGTCTTGATGACGAGCATCTGTTCGTAGTCGCCGTCGACCTTTCCACGCCAGCGGAAGATCGAGTAGATGTTCGGCACGATGTTCACGCACGCGGCGAGGCGCTGCTCGACGAGCTCCGTGGCGAGCTCGCGGACGGCGTGGTTCTCGCCGACGGTCGTGAGAACGATGACCGGTGTCATTGCCGCTGCTGATGCTCCGTCATATCGCGGGTGATGCGCCACGCGGCCTCGCCGGCTACAGCGTCGATCGCGCGCTGCGCGTGCGCGCGGTCGGTCCACGGCGCGAGGAAGAGCGAGACGAAGAAGTTGTAGCCGCGGACGCCGAGGAGACTCGGGACGAGGCTCGTGCTCGAGGCGTCGAGCTGATACGTGCGCAGCACCTCGAGCGAGTGGCCGTCGTAGACCCGTACCTCAAGGAAGTGGCGGTTCTTCACTGCCTCCACGCCGACGTCGAGCGGTCCGACACCGACACCGCCGCCGCCGTTCGAGTGCGCCTCGCGCTCGCTGCCGATGATCTCGAGGTAGTAGTCCGCGTTGCCGCTCTTGAACCGCTCCAACTCCTCGTACCGCTCCGCCGTGTTGTACGCGTCGAAGCCATGACGGCCGAGTGCCGTCTTCAGCGAATCGCGCATCGCGCCGAACGCATCGACGCGCATCTCATACCGCGGCGCCAGATCAAGCAAAGCGATCGCCGGCCTTCGCGACGTGAGCGCGGATGCGGATGCCGTGACGAGCAGGAGTGCGAGGAGAAGAGACAGTCGCCTCATGCGGGAATGATAGTCCTCGTAGAATCGTGCGGTGATACGTCGCATTCTCCTGCTGCTCTTCCTCCTCATCCTCGGGTACGTCGTCTACGAGTGGGTGACGTTCCCGAACGTCGACGAGTTGAAGACGGGCTTTCCGAAGACGACCGCATTCATGGAGATCCGGCGGGCGGAGCTCCGGAGCGAGGGGAAAGACGACACGTTGCTGTACACGCCGGTGCCGTACGGCCGGATCTCGCCGTACTTGCGCCGCGGAGTCCTGGTGTCCGAGGACAGTAGCTTTTACGAGCACGGCGGCGTCGACACCCAGGCGATGCGCGAGGCGTTCGAGCGCGACTGGAAGCGAAAACAGATCACGCACGGCGGCTCGACGATCACCCAACAGCTCGCGAAGAACCTCTACCTATCGCCTTCGCGCAACCCGCTGCGGAAGATCCGCGAGTACTTCATCGCGAACGCGCTGGAACGGCACCTGACGAAGAAGCGGATCCTGGAGCTGTACCTGAACGTGGTCGAGATGGGGGAGCGGGTCTACGGCGCCGAGGCCGCGTCGCAGTTCTACTTCCACAAGCCGGCGTCGGCGCTGACTCCGCGCGAGGCGGCGCTGCTCGCCGGCTGCCTGCCGAATCCGCGGGTGATGATCGCGTCCGCGCCGAACAAACGCCTCCGCGCGCGGCAACGGATCATCCTCTCGCGGCTGCGGCGCTGGGGCTACCTGGCAGAGAGCGAAGTGCTGACGGAGAAGAAGCCCGCAGCGCCGCCGGCCACCGACACCGCGTTGCAACAGACGCCGCCGAGCGACACCGCGTCGCCCCCGCCGCCACCCACCACGCAGACGACGGCAACGACGGCAACGGAAACCACCGCGACCACCGAAACGTCAGAAACCACCGATACGACGGTGACCACAAACTCGGACACCACTTCGACCGTACCTCCACCGGAGGTACACTAGGAGATGGACTCTCACATCAAGGTCCTCGGTTTCATCTACATCATCTTCGGCGCCATCCTCGTTGGCCGTCGGTCTCATGCTCCTGGGGACCATCGGGGGATCGGGCCTGATCTCGGGCGATCATCAGGCGATCTTCATCACCGGCGTCGTCGGCACGGCGCTGGCGGCTTTCTTCGTCATTCTCTCGATCCCGAGCATCATCGCCGGGATCGGACTTCTCAAGCGGCGTGAGTGG
>DASYSN010000204.1:0-4741 GCA_036003305.1 Thermoanaerobaculia bacterium | reverse complement strand
GTGTCGCTGAAGCCGATGCCGCTCACCGAAAAAGCGTTCGGATTGGTGATCGTCACCGTCATCGTCGTCGTTGACGTCCCGCCAACCACAACCGTCGAAGGGTTGAACGACTTCGACATCGTGAGCGGCAGCGTCGCCACGGCGAAAAGGGTAGGCGCGCACGCCAGGATGAGTACGGTGAGGACGGTGGAGAGTACGTGGCGCCGGCGTGCAAGCATCGGCGAAGTATAGGCTGTTCGTGACCCCGGTCACCGCTTCGGCCCAGCCGCGCTACGATATTGGGCATCATGACTTCGCAGGGGAATCCTCTACCCGAAAAGATCGGCCACTACACCATCGTCTCTGAGCTGGGGCGCGGAGGGATGGGGGTCGTTTACAAGGCGCACGAAGACTCGCTGAACCGCTTCGTCGCCATCAAAGTCCTCGGCGATCACCTCGCCTCGGACGAGCAGTTCCTCTCGCGCTTCCTTCGCGAAGCGCGGGCCGCGGGGGCGCTGTCGCATCCGAACGTCATCCCGATCTACTTCATCGGCGAGGACAACGGGCGGCACTACTTCGCGATGGAGTTCGTCTCCGGCCGCTCGGTCATGGAGATGATCCGGCAGGAGGGGAAGATCAACAACCCTCGGGCGGCGCAGATCGTCGTCCAGGCCGCGCACGGCCTCGCGGCGGCGCACGAGAAGGGGATCATCCACCGCGACATCAAGCCGGCGAACCTGATGGTCGACGAACGCGGCGTCGTGAAGATCGCCGACTTCGGAATCGCTCTCGCGGCGCAGGCGCAGGCGCGCCTGACGGCCACCGGCACGCTGATGGGAACGCCCGGCTACCTCTCGCCGGAGCAATGCCTCAACGAAACCGTCGACCATCGCGCCGACATCTACGCGTTGGGCGTCACGTACTTCGAGATGCTCACGGGCAAGCTCCCGTTCAACGCGGAGAGCCCTCTCGCGTTGCTGCGGCAGATTCTTCAAGAGACGCCGCCGGACGTGACCCAGCTCAACCCCGAGGTCGATGAAGAGTCGCGCCGCATCCTGATGAAGATGATCGCGCGCAACCGCGACGAGCGATACCAGACGTGCAACGAGCTGATCGCCGACGTCGAGGAGTACCTGGCGAAGCACAACGTCCGCAGCGTCACCGCGAACCTCGCGGCGCGCAGCCAGGCCGCGCCGGGCGCGGCGGGCATCGCGACGGTGCAGATCAGTCCCACCGGTGCCGCCACCGAGATGCTGACTCCCACGGCTCCTCCGCCTCAGGCCAGCATCACCGCGCCCGACATCGCGGTTGCGCCGCTCGCCGCGAATACGGCGCCGAATCCGATGGCGTATGCGCCGCCGAGTGCGACGCCGAATGCCGCGTCGTATGTTCCGCCCCCGGTACAAGCGCGCTCATCGAACAAGAGCGTGTTTGCGGTCGTGCTCCTCGTACTGCTCCTCGTCGGTGGCGCCGCCGCCGGACTCGGATTCATGGGGTATCGATATCTGAAAGGCCGCGGCATGTTCGGCGGCGATGCGACGCAGCAGGCGGCGATGATTCCCGCGAAAGAGCCTGCGA
Source organism: Thermoanaerobaculia bacterium (assembly GCA_036003305.1). Lineage (GTDB taxonomy): Bacteria > Acidobacteriota > Thermoanaerobaculia > Gp7-AA8 > Gp7-AA8 > DASXHZ01. The sequence continues at coordinate 3,184 of DASYSN010000204.1, read as the reverse complement.
AGCCGGCGACCGACTCGGCGCCTCCGGTCGACCCAGCCAAGGTCGAGTTGTCGAGCCCGAACACTCCTCCGGTCACATTGCCGGCGGGAGATCCCTCTCAGACTCAGACTTCATCGTCGCCAGCGCCCGCGCAGATGACGGTCAACGGATCGCGGGCACAGAGCGTCTCCGTGCCGCCCGTCAAAGTGGCTCGCGTGGAGCGCCAGCAAACAGCGCCGGCGCCCGCGGCTGCGCCTTCCCGTCATTCCTCGCGCATCGCGATTTCGGTGCAGGGCGAGGCAGGCCTCAACGCCGCGGTCGCGCGCGTCGTGACGCGCGAGCTCGAGGCGGCCGGATTCGACGTCGTCCTCGCGAACGACTTGCCGGCCACCGAACGGTTGGGCGGACAGCCATCCGCCAGCTCCCTGATCGATCACCTTCGCGGCGAAGCGGGAGTGCTCGTCGTCGCGCGCATCGAAGCGACGGGGGAGCGCGAGCTCAAGTACTACGGCCGCTACGACACCGCGTACGGATCGCGCGTCACCCTGACCGCCTACGACGTCGCGACCGCGCAGCCGATCGGCACACGCGGGAGCGCGAGCCTGGAGTACACGCACCTCAACGCCGACGACAAAGCGGATGAGGAGGTCACTCCGATCGCGCAGAGAGTGGCGCGGGCGATTCGGTCGCGGTAACGGGTCGAAGGCGAACCACGAACTCGCTTCCGCGTCCGAGGCCTTCGCTGGACGCCGTCACGCTGCCGCCGTGCAGCTCGACGAGGCGTTTCACCAACGTGAGGCCGATGCCCATACCGCCGCGCGATCGCGCGTGGCCCGGAGCGACCTGCATGAACATGTCGAAGATGTTCGGGAGGAGATCGGGAGCGATTCCGAAGCCGGTGTCGCGGATGAACACGGCGACGTCGCCCGCTTCCAGGACCTCCGTCACATGAATTGACCCGCCGGGCGGGGTGTACTTCGCGGCGTTGTTGAGGAGATTCGCGAAGACCTGCGCGAGACGAACGGGATCGGCTTGCACCGCGGCAGTCTCGGCGGGAAGAGTCAGAACGAGCTCGTGACGCATCTCGAAGATGGCCGGCTTTGCAATCTCGATCGCGGAGCGCAGGACCGTGGCGAGATCGACGGACTCATATCGCAGATCGAGTTTTCCCGCGGCGATCCTGCTCACGTCGAGAAGATCGTCGACGATCCGCGTGAGGACGGGAACCTGCCGCTGGATGACGGTCGCAGCCTCTTCGACGAGATCGGGATGATCGCCGGCATCGCGCAACAACTGCGCCCCGACGGCCACTGGCGCCAGAACGTTGCGCAACTCATGGCTGAGGGTGGCGAGGAACTCGTCCTTACGGCGATCCGCCTCTTTGAGCGCCCGCTCCGCCCGTTCGCGTTCCACCTGGGCCAGTTGCGTTTGCCGGCTGACTCCTTCTGCCGTCCACCATAGCAATGCGAAGAGCATCGCGATCACCGACAACGCGAGGAGAGCCGTTCCGAAGGCGGTGTCGAAGTATCCAGCCTGCTGCCCGATGCCGCGAAGCCAGCCGAGCACCACCGGCATCACGACGACTGGCAGGAGGAGCCGGCGGACGATCACGCCTCCGGGATCATCCCGCCGGAGCATCGCAGCCAACCCCTGGTCGGGAAGTGAAGCGATCAACCCAATGCCGATCGCGGCCAACACCGTGCTCGTCTGAAAAGCGATTCCGGTGAATCTCGCTACGCCGAACAGGAGATCGGCGCCGAACCAGTAGCCGACCAGCGACAGCGAAGCGATGGCGACGATGACGATCGCCAGAGCGCCTGCGATACGCCGCGCCGGCGGTCCGTAGGTCGCCAGCAGCAGCGCCGCGCCAATGATCAGGTATGACGTCGAGGCGGGAGGCCCCATTCGCATCGGTGCCGCCGCGGCGCGCTGACCCCACGACGGCTGGAACAGGAGCCTATCGATGCCGAGACCAACTCGCGCGAGGTGCTCGACGAGCGTCAGTCCGCCGATCACTCCGACGAAGCTCGCGGTCGAGCGAAGCACGATGCGCCAGAAGCGGCTGTCATTCGCGATGACGAGCAGGAGAATCGCCAGACCGCTGCCGGCGGCACAAACGGCGGCGTTCGGGAACATCGAGATGCCGTGGCCGGACCAGTCCGTCAGCCGCGGCGCTAGGAAGGCGTAGCCCGCGAGCGTCAGGACGCCGACGATCAGCGCGTAGATGCCGGTTGCCGTCGCAGTCAACGCGGACGGTTGCCGTCGAGAAATCGCTGCCAGGCCTTTCACCGTCGGCGTGCGCACTTGAATCAGCTCTGAGGAGGGCGGCATCGTACGCCGGTTTGCGTCACGTGCAAAGATTCGTCGCCAACTCGTCGCACGGTCGGCATGCTGTTCACCGTTTTGAACTGGCGTTGCGCCGCCCGCGGTAGCAATATGGAAGTATGCGCTGGTCGATTCTGACGCTACTGTCGCTCGCGTACGCCGCTACCCTCACCGCCCAACAGCCGCATTTCGGCGAGAACGTCGACGTCCATCTCATCGGCGTCGATGCGGTCGTGACCGACGCTCACGGCAATCGCGTTCACGGCTTGACGGCTGACGATTTCGAGATCCGCGACGGCAACGCGTCGCAGCAGGTCACCAACTTCGACGAATATCGCGGGGCTTCCCCGACGGCGCAGGGAGAACGCGAACCGCATTCGCTTCTGATCCTGATCGACTCGCCGCAATGGCATTCGTTCGTGCGGCAAACAGTCTTTCGCGAGCTCGAGGACGCGCTGTCCAAAGTGATGGCCGACGGCGATCACGTTTCGGTCGTTTATTGGGAGCCGGAGTCGGAGCGTGCTCGCGAAGTCGTCGATTCGACCGACAGCGCAACGGTCGTGAGCGCGATTCGCGAGCTCAACGCAGGCATGCCCGCCGTGCATCTTGGGCCTCGGAGCCTCTCAGCCTCACTGCCTCGCGACCTTGCCGGAGAGGCCCGCCTGATGTTTCTGGACCGTAAGACGGCGGCGATCGAACGGCTGGTCACGGCACTCGGCGCACGCCCCGGCAGGAAGGCCGTGTTCTACGTCGCAAGCGACCTTCAATTCAGCGGGGAGCGCCCGAATTACACGACGGCGAAGCGTTACATCGACCGCATCTCGACGGCCGCGAATGCGACCGGAGTGACGTTCTACGCCGCCGGATTGTGCGATCCCAC
>DASYSN010000203.1:0-2114 GCA_036003305.1 Thermoanaerobaculia bacterium | reverse complement strand
CGACATCGCCTCGCGCGTCGGCGTAGAGGTGATGAAGAAGGGCGGCAATGCAGTCGACGCGGCCGTTGCCGTCGCGTTCGCGCTCGCCGTCACCTGGCCGGCCGCAGGCAACCTCGGCGGCGGCGGTTTCATGCTCATCCGTGAGGCGGACGGCAAAGAGGAGGCGATCGACTACCGCGAGACCGCTCCCGCCGCCGCCACGCGCGACATGTACCTCGACGCGAGCGGCAACGTGATCAAAGGCGCGTCGACCGACGGCTACAAGGCGGTCGGTGTTCCGGGGACCGTCGCCGGTCTCGCGCTCGTGCACAAACGCCACGGCAAGCTTCCGTGGCGCGAGCTCGTCGAGCCGGCGCGGAAGCTCGCCGCGGAAGGCTTCATCGTCAGCGACTACTACGCCGGCGTCCTTCGCGAATCCGACACGCAGAAGAAGATCGATCCATGGCCGGAGACGCGCCGAATCTTCCTTCGCAACGGGAAGCCGTACGCGATGGGGGAGAGGTTCGTGCAGCCGGAGCTCGCCGCGACGCTGGCGCGCATCGAGCGCAATCCGCGCGACTTCTACGAGGGCGTGACGGCGCATCGCATCGTCTCCGACATGAAGGCGCACGGCGGCATCATCACGCTCGACGACCTTCGCAATTTCGCGCCGGCGATCCGGCGCCCGCTGCACGGCAGCTATCGCGGACACGAGTTCATCGCCTTCCCGCCGCCCTCGTCCGGCGGCATCGCGATGGTGCAGATGGCGCAGATGCTGGAGGGATACGACATGGCGTCGATCCCGTTTCAGTCGGCCGCGTCGCTGCACCTGTTGATCGAGGTGATGCGCCGCGCGTTCGCCGACCGCGCCGAGCTCCTCGGCGATCCCGACTTCGTGAAGATGCCGGTCGAACGGCTGGTCTCGCGCGAGTACAACGAAGCGCGGCGGAAGACGATCGATCCCGAGCATGCGTCGAATTCGCAGGAGATCCGCGCCGGAATCCCTCCGGCGCCCGAGCCCGATCACACGACGCACTTCACGATCGTCGACGCCGAGGGGAACATGGTGAGCAACACCTACACACTGAACGACTGGTTCGGCGCGGGAGTGACGGCGAAGGGAACCGGCATCGTTCTCAACAACGAGATGGACGACTTCACGTCGCATCCGGGCGTGCCGAACGAATATCAGCTCATCCAGAGCGACAAGAACGCCATCGCGCCGCACAAGCGTCCGCTCTCCTCGATGACGCCGGTGATCGTGCTCGACCACGGCAGGCCCTGGCTCGCGATCGGCGGGGCGGGTGGGCCGCGCATCATCAGCGGCGTCTTCGAGACGATCGTGAACCTCGTCGACTACAAGCTGAACCTGCAGGAAGCGCTCGACGCGGGACGCATTCACCACCAGTGGCTGCCGGACGAGATCTACTGGGAGGTGGGCGGCACGAATCCCGACACGCGGGCCGCGCTCGAGCGGATGGGCCACAAGTTCCGCGAGCATCCGAACCAGTTCTTCTCCGAGGTCAACGCGGTGATGATCGAGCCCGAGACGGGCTTGCGCGTCGGTGCGGCCGATCCGCGGCGGAGCGGCGCCGCGGCGGGATATTGACGTCAGAACATCGCACTCAAGTCGCGATAGCTCACGGCATCATCCGCAAACGTGAACGTGCCGTGCTCCCGCATCTCGTTTGCGGCGCGGAGAAACGCGCCGAGAGCGGCGCGCGCGAGTCCGCTTCCGACGCTGATGCGCTTCACGCCAAGGCTCGATAGATCGGACACGCTCAGTCGAACGTCCGGCAATCCCATCAGGACATTGACCGGCCGGTCGACCGAACGAACGACCGTCGCGATGTCTTCGCGGGTCTTGAGCGCGGGCGCGTAGAGAACGTCGGCGCCGGCCTCCTGGTACGCCTGCAGCCGGCGGATGGTGTCCGCGAGATCCGGACGACCGACGAGATAGTTCTCCGCACGTGCGGTCAGCGTGAATGGGAACGGAAGCGAGTGTGCAGCCTCGGCGGCGGCGCGAATCCGGTCCGTGGCCTCGCCCAATTCATAGATCGGATCGTCCGGCCGCTTCGTCGAATCCTCGATGGAGCCGCCGACGAGGCCCGCCTCCGCGCCGAGACGGATCGTCT
>DASYSN010000202.1:0-3001 GCA_036003305.1 Thermoanaerobaculia bacterium | reverse complement strand
CCGCCGACATTCCGGCGCCTTCATCCGAGACGATCAAGTGCGCGAACGTGTCGGCCTGCGGCACGACGCCGAACCGGAATGATGCACCGGCGGGTTCGCGGCGGAAGCAGAGCGTGATCCGGCCGCCGCCGGGCATCGCATCGCGCCCGTTGAGAACGAGATTCGAGACGATCTGGTGCAACTGCCCGACGTCGGCGCGCGCCCGCAGATCGCGATCGCCGGCCTTGATGTGGAACGTGTACTGTGGCCCGAGGAGCGGACGCAGTTCGTGCGCGATCGCCTGACTCCACGGCCACAACTCGACCGCCTCGAAGACCGGCTCCGGCTGATTCGTGAAGCGGAGGATCTCCTCCGTGATATGCCGTCCGCGCTGAACCGCTTTCGTCATGTGATCGAGGGCGTTGAGGCGGCGCTCGAACGCGACGTCGCCGCGCCTCAAGAGCTCGATGAACGGTGAGATGCCCATCAGCACGTTGTTGAACTCGTGCGCGATGGTGGCGGCGAGGCGGCCGAGGCTCGCGACGCGGTTCGCCTTTTCGAGTTGGTCCTCCAGGCGCCGCCGTTCCGCGTTCGCGCTCGCCCGCTCCATCGCCTCGGCGGCCGCATTCGCAAGCGCCTGGAGGAACCGCGCGTCCGTGTCGTTGAACTCCCGGCGCGTGCGGCTCTGCGCCGTCAGCGTTCCGTAGAGGTTGCGCTCTCCTCGCACCTCCGCCGCGATTCCGCTCGCGATCCCCTGCTCTGCGAACGCGCCGTGCGATGCGAAACGCGTGTCGGATGCGTAATCGGACACGATCACCGGCCCTCCGTGCAGACTCGTATAACCGGAGAGCGACTCCTCGCCGGCGGGGACCGCGGCGTCCTCCGCGATCCACCAACGGCCCGCCCCTCGGTGGAATGTATTGGAGTCACGGTCGTAAGCGAGATAGGTCGCGTAGTCGATGTCCAGAATTGCCTGGACCACGTCACAGAGGTGCTCGAGCAGCTCCTGCGTGATGCCGAGGAGTGCGAACCGCCCGAATTGTGCGATGGCGATCTGCTGCGCGGCGCGCGTTCGCAGCTCCTCCTCGGCCTGACCGCGTCCGATCGCCTGCGCCAGCAGATTGGCGACCGCGCTGAGGAAATGCACCTCGTCGGCACGGAGACGATGCGGCGACGTCACCGCCAGCAGGCCGGCGGGCGAATCGGCACCAGCGATGACGAACAGAGCGGTCTTGTCACGGATCGACGAATGGCTCGTCTCGATCCGCAACCGGACCACCTCTTCCGACACCGCGGGGTCGCCATGGCTCGCCGAAAGCTCGATCGTCCCGCTTCTGTGGGTGAGCCAGATGCTGGCGCCGCGAACCTCGAGGACACGATCGATCATTTTCACGGCGTCTGCCGTGACGTCGGCGATCGGGCGTCCGCTCAGTGCTTCACTGCTGAGATTTGCAAGGGCCTCCTGCTGGGCGGAGTGCCTCCGCAGGCGCTCTTCGTCATGATTTTCCAATCGGCACGTTCACTTTTGATGGGGGACGAGGTGGCCATCAACATGGAGTGCCGTAAATAATCACTTTGCTACCCCCCCTGTCAATCGGACGGAGTCTTGGGGAGGCGCGAATAAAGCGTAGACGGGCTGATGTCGAGCAGCCGCGCGGCCTTGCGGACGTTGCCGCCCGCCGCCTTGACCGCCGCTGCAACGTATTTCGTCATCACGTCGTCGAGCGGCTCGATCTCCCATTCCTTCGTGGGGAGCGTTCCGCTCTTCGGCGCGGTCGCCGCGCCGGCTTCCACGATGAGGTCTTCGGTGCGGATCTCGTCGCCGGAAAGCGTCAGCAACGCGCGCTCGAGGACGTTCCGCAGCTCGCGGACGTTGCCCGGCCATGGGTACGACTGCAGTTTCTTCATGGCGTGCGGACTGACCTTCGGGACGCGGCGGCCGAGCTCCTTCGTGATGCTGCGCAGCAGCGCGTCGACGAGGATCGGCACGTCCTCGAGCCGCTCGCGCAGCGGCGGCATGACGATGCGGATGACGTTGAGCCGATAGTAAAGATCGCCGCGGAAACGTCCCGCCGCGACGTCGGCTTGCAGGTCGCGGTTCGTCGCGGCGATCAGCCGGAAGTTCGCCTTCAGATCGCGCAGACCGCCGACGCGCCGGAAACGTTTGTCCTCCAGCGCCTTCAGCACGCGCGCCTGGATCGTGATCTCCATCTCGCCGATCTCGTCGAGAAAGAGCGAGCCGTCTCCCGCGATCTCGAACAGGCCCGGCTTCGTGATCATCGCGTTCGTGAACGCGCCCTTCTCATAGCCGAACAGCTCCGACTCGAGCAGCTCCTTCGAGAAACCGGCGCAGTTCAGGTCGACGATCGGCGCGCGCGAGCGCGACGACCGCTCGTGAATGATCTTCGCGAGCACTCCCTTCCCCGTGCCCGACTCTCCTTCGATGAGCACCGAGGATGGCGCCTTCGCCACGTTCGCGATCACCTCGTTGAGCCGTTTGATCGAAGGCGAGATGCCGGGGAGAGAAGTCGTCTCGGTGGCTCCGGCGCGGCGCAACGCCATGATCTCCCGGTTCCGCTCCGCGACCTGCGACGCCTGCGCGAGCGCGACGTCGAGGGTCTTGTAGTCGAACGGCTTCTGAAGAAACGTTCCCGCGCCGAGCTTCATCGCTTCGACCACGCGGTCGAACGTTCCGACCCCCGACATCATCACGATTTCGACCGTTTCCGCGTGCATCTTGAACTGGTGCAGAAGGTCGAGGCCGTAGGCGTCGGGAAGCTGGACGTCGAGCAGGACGACGTCGGGTGAGAACTCGCCGAAGGCCACGATGCCGTCGCGGCCGTTCGTTGCCGTCCGCACTTCCCAGTCGTCGCTGAGAAGCGCTTCCAGCCCGGCCACGATGGTCGCGTCGTCATCGACGATGAGGATTCGACCTCGACTGTCCGGCATTCGGCCATCGATCATACGCCTGTCCAGATTCCGGACACGCCGGTTGGTGCCATGAAACGGGTAAGTGGCTGTT
>DASYSN010000201.1:0-2369 GCA_036003305.1 Thermoanaerobaculia bacterium | reverse complement strand
CGAGCTCGTCGTCGTCGAAGCGAGCGGCGTGTGCTCCGGGTTCGCGGAGACGAGCCGCGCGCGCCGTGCCTCAGCCGACTCGAACGAATAGACCGACACTTTCGCGCCGGCGACCGCCTGACCGTCGCGGGTCATGACCGTTCCGGTGATCGATGCAAATGCAGGCAGCGCGATGAGCACTGCGAGGGCGGCGAAGAAGCGAGCACGCATGGAAGCTCCTATTCGTGATCCGGCATCCGGCAACCGGCATCCGGGGATGACGAGGTTTCGGATGCCGGATGCCGGATGCCGAAAATACGACCCATTGTCCGTGTCGTTGAGAACGAAATCCCCAACCAAATGTTTTCGTTCGGTTCCTCATGCGGAAACGTCCGGTCTCGGATGACGTATTGCGCGCGCGCCTCGATGCGCTCGTGACGACGTTCGACATCTCGACGATCGAGCCTGATCCGCTGCAGGTGGTGCACCGTTTTTCCCATCCGCGCGACCAGGAAATCGCGGGGCTCATCGCCGCCGCGTTCGCCTACGGTCGCGCGAGCATCGTCGTGGCCAACGCCGGAACGGTGCTCGCGCGTATGAAGCCATCGCCGTATGAATATCTCGTGAAGTTCGACCGCGGCGAGGCGATGGCCCGCTTCGCCGGATTCGCGCATCGGTTCCAGAAGACGCGCGAGCTCGTCGAGCTGCTCGAGCGCATGGCGTTCGTGATCCGCGATCACGGCTCGATCGGCGAAGCCTTCCGCGCCTGCTACGACGCCCGCGACGCCGACATCGGCCCATCGCTCACCCGCTTCATCGATCTGGCCACCGGCCACCAGCCACCGGCCACGAAGTCTCTTCAATACCTTCTCTCCTCCCCCGCGCACGGCTCCGCGTGCAAGCGAATGAACCTCTTCCTTCGCTGGATGGTCCGCCGCACTTCCCCCGACCTCGGCATCTGGACGTTCGTCGATCCCGCGAAACTGCTGATGCCGGTCGACACGCACATCCACCGCATCGCGACTTTCCTCGGCCTGAACACGCGCAAGTCGGCCGACTGGAAGGCCGCGCGCCAGATCACCGACGCGCTCGCTCGCTTCGATCCCGCCGACCCCGTCCGTTACGACTTCGCGCTCTGCCGCCTCGGCATCCTCGACCTCTGCAGCCGCAAGCGGCGCAAGGAAAACTGCGACGTTTGCCTCCTCCGCGATGCGTGCAGATTTCCGGTCGTCAAATCCAACCGAATGGACAAACCGCGCCGCCGCGCGGAAGGTGCCCGGCAGCGCGCGCGTTTGTAACCAACGACTTACGAGCAATTTCCGCACGGCAGCCGCGTTGAATAGTTCCCACCCACGCGACATGCGCCGGTCCATCGTCACGAACGCCCTGATCGGGTTGCTCACTGTAGCAATCGTCATCGGCGCGTTTGCGTCGTTCCAGCGGAAGCGCTCCTCCTTCGAGCGCATCGACTTCCGTTTTGAGCGGATCAATGGCGTCATCGCGGTCAAGAGCGTCGACCCCGGCAGCCGCGCCGAGCGCGCCGGCCTTCGTCCCGGCGACCAGATCTGGCTGATCGGCGACACCCCGTCGACTGAGATCGAAGGATTGCAGAAGACCCTCCGCCGGATCGGCCAGCGCGTCCCGATGCTCGTCGCCCGCGGCGGCCGGACCATGACGCTGACGTACGAGGTCCCGGAGCTGAAGATCGACTACTCGTACCTGATCCTCAGCTTCATCGGCTTCCTCTACCTCACCATTGGGTTGTTCACCTTGTTCCGAGGAGAGACGAAGGAGAGCTCGATCTTCTACTTCGTCATGCTGCTGTCGTTCACGGTGTACGTCTACACACCGGCGGGCGACATCGATACCATCTACAAAGTCCTGCAGATGGTCGAAGAGATCGCGACCATCGTCCTGCCGCCGCTGGCGCTTCACTTCTTCCTCCTCTTCCCGAAGCCGGTCCTCAAGAACAAACGCGCGATCGCGCTGCTGTACGCGCCGCCGGTGCTGCTCGCGTTGTGGGACATCGACCTGCTCGCGCTCGCGAACCGGATCGCGATCGCGTCTCCGTATCGCTCGTTCGACATCATCCAGCGGTGGGAGCTGATCGACTTCGGCCTCTACTTCACCGCCGCGATGGTGGCCCTCGGCTACACCTTCCGCCGCGCAGCCGCCGTCGGCAAGGCGCAGATCAAGTGGATCTTCTTCGGCGTGGTCCTCGGCTTCCTGCCGTTCGTCGCGATGTACATCGTCCCGTACGTCGTCACCGGCCGCGTCTCGTCGCTCAACACCACCATCGCGATCGTGCCGCTCGCGCTCATCCCGCTCGCGTTCGCCGTCTCGATCCTCAAGTACAAACTGTGGGACGTCGAAGTCGTCATCAAGGAGAC
>DASYSN010000200.1:0-22563 GCA_036003305.1 Thermoanaerobaculia bacterium | reverse complement strand
TCGAACGCCGACGTCGCGCTGAACGTCATCGGCTGCAACATCGGCCTCGCGAAAGAGAGCTCGTTGCCGCTCTGCCAGGACACCGGCACGATCCTCTTCTTCGTCCACACGCCGGTCGGCTACGACCAGCTCGAGTTCGAGGAGACGGCGACCGAGGCGGTGCGCGCCGCGACCAGGAAGGGCTACCTGCGCCAGAACAGCGTCGACAGCATCACAGGCAAGAACACCGGCGACAACACCGGTCCCGGCTCGCCTGTCTTCCACTTCCACCAGTGGCGTGAGCCGTACGTCGAGGTGAAGCTGATGCTGAAGGGCGGCGGCTGCGAGAACATGAACGCGCAGTACTCGCTGCCCGATCCGAAACTCGGCGGGCGCGATCTCAAGGGCGTCGAGAACGCGATCCTCGACTGCATCCTGAACGCGCAGGGCCAGGGCTGCGGCCCCGGCATCCTCGGCGTCTGCATCGGCGGCGACCGCGGAACCGGCTACGCGTACGCGAAGGAGCAACTCCTCCGCGAGCTCGACGACACGAATTCCGATCCGCTCCTGGCGGACCTCGAAAAGCGCGTCGTCGAGAAGGCGAACCAGAGCGGCATCGGACCCATGGGATTCGGCGGCAACACCACTCTGCTCGCCTGCAAGATCGGCACACAGAACCGCCTCCCGGCGTCGTACTTCGTCAGCATCGCGTACATGTGCTGGGCGTACCGGCGGCGCGGAGCGCAACTCGATCCGAACGGACAGGTCAGCGAATGGCTCTACTGAAAATCACCACTCCCGTCGACGAAGCGACGATCCGCTCGCTCAACGTCGGCGACACCGTCTCGATCACCGGCCGCCTCTACACCGGCCGCGACGCGGTGCACCACCGCATCCACGAAGGCACGAAGCCGCCGGTCGACCTGAACGGCGCGATCCTCTACCACTGCGGTCCCGTGATGGTGAAGGAAGGCGACCAGTGGATCTGCAAGGCCGCCGGCCCGACGACTTCGTCGCGCGAGGAGCCGTACCAGCACGAAGTCATCCGCGATTACGGCCTGCGCGGCGTCATCGGCAAAGGCGGCATGGGCGAGAAGACGCTCGCCGCGTGCAAACAGTACGGCGCGGTCTACCTCCACGCCATCGGCGGCGCCGCCCAGGTCTGCGCCGCGTCGATCAAGCGCGTCGACGGCGTCGACTGGATGGACCTCGGCTCCCCCGAAGCGATCTGGCACCTCTGGGTCGAAGACTTCATGGCCATCGTCACCATGGACGCCCACGGCCGCTCGCTCCACAAGGAAGTGTTCGAGGCATCAAAGTTGCGGCTCGAGTCGCTGAAGGCGTAGGCATCTCCGCCTGTCATCCTGAGCCGGCGTAGCGCGGCGAAGGACCCGGTGCTGAAACGAGTCATCTGGCACGCGCTTCTCGTTTCAGCACCGGGTCCTTCGCCGTCTACGCGGCTCAGGATGACAGTTGGGTATGCTGCCTCTGAACCATGCGAGTCGAACGCGACACTCTTGGCGAAGTCCTCGTTCCTGACGATGCGCTGTACGGCGCGCAGACGCAACGTGCGGTCGAGAACTATCCGGTCAGCGGATTGCGCGAGCATCCGGTGTTCATCCGGACGTTCATTCAGTTGAAGCGGGCGGCGGCGCTGGCGAACCGGGAGCTGGGAGCGATGAAGCCGGAGACCGCGGACGCGATTGTGAAGGCGTGCGACGAGCTCCTGGCGAATTTCGAAAAGTACCGCGGCCAGTTCGTCGTCGACGTCTTCCAGGCGGGCGCCGGCACGTCGTTCAACATGAACGTGAACGAGGTGATCGCGACGCTCGCCGGGAAGGGCATCCACCCGAACGATCACGTCAACATGTCGCAGTCGACGAACGACGTCTTCCCGACCGCGATCCGCATCGCCGCGCTGCTGCTGCTGAACGAGCTCTTTCCGCACCTCGACGCACTCGCGACCGCGTTCCGAATGAAGGCCGACGAATTCGCGGACGTCATCAAATCCGGCCGCACGCACCTCCAGGACGCGGTGCCGGTGACCCTCGGACAAGAGTTCCGCGCCTACGGTAAAGCCGTCGCGCACGCATCGCGGGGGCTCGCCTCCGCGTCGATCGACCTGCGCGAAGTCGGCATCGGCGGCACCGCGGCCGGAACGGGCATCAACACGCCGGTCGGCTACCGCTTCGCTGTCGTGAGGCAGTTGAACGAGATGATGGACCTCGAGCTCCGGCCGGCTGACGACCTCCGCGAGGCGATGCAGTCGCAGCTTCCCGTCGTCGCCGTGAGCGCCGCGCTCCGCAGCCTGGCGCTCGACCTGACGCGGATCACGAACGACCTCCGCCTCCTCGCCAGCGGACCGCAAACCGGGCTCGCCGAGATCATCCTCCCCGCCGTGCAGCCGGGCTCCTCGATCATGCCGGGTAAGGTGAACCCGTCGATGCTCGAGTGCCTGAACCAGGTGCTCTTTCACATCATCGGCGCGGCGACGGCGATCGACTACGCGTCGCAGGCGGGGCAGCTCGAGCTGAACGTGATGATGCCGCTGATGGCGTTCGAGCTGACCTTCTCGATCGACATCCTGAAGAACTACCTGCCGGTATTCATCGAGAAGTGCATTCGCGGGATCGCCGCCGATCGGGAGCGTTGCGAGGCGTACTACGTCAGCTCGCCGTCGCTCGCGACCGCCCTGAACCCGATCATCGGCTACGCTCGCGCCGCCGAGATCGCGAAGGAGGCGGCCAAGAGCGGCACGCCGGTGCCGCAGCTCCTCCGCGAGAAGGGGCTGATGAGCGACGCCGACATCGCCCGCATCTTCACCCCCGAGTTTTTGGCCGGACAGGCGGATCGGAAGGTAGAATGACGCCCTTCGGTCCAACAAAGTGCGGCTCTTCATTGCGACGACGTTTCCGCGGGACGTCCTTGCCGGCGTCAACGACCGTATTGCGCGCGTAAAGTCGAAGCTGGCGGCGGCGGCGTGGGTGCGTCCCGAGACCCAGCACCTGACGTTCGCATTCCTCGGCGAGCAGCCGGAGACGCTCGTCGAGACGCTGACGCCGCTGGTCGAGAAAAGGCTCGCCGGCGCGAAGAAGTTCGAGGCGCGGCTGAGCGGCAGCGGCTTCTTCCCGAACCCGCGTCACGCGCGCGTGGCGTGGGTCGGCGTCACGCCACCCGAGGCCTTTCGGGCGATCGCGGACGCCGTGCGCGCGGCGGTGAAAGAAGCAGGTGTCGCGCTCGACGGCGCCGACTTCAAGCCGCACCTGACGCTCTGCCGCATCCGCGACGTCTGGCCGCCGGCGTGTATCGAGGCGTTCAACGGAGCGCTGCGCGACTACGAGTCAGCGGCGTTCGCGGTGGACCACGTGACGCTTTTCTCCAGCCGCCTCGACCCGTCCGGCGCGGTCCACACGCCGCTCCGCGAGATGCGGCTGGCGTGACACCCGCGACTTCGCCTCGCTCTTCCCTCTGAGCTGCCCGCACGCCGCGGCGATGTCGCGCCCCTTCGAGCGCCGCACGGTGACATGTACGTCGTGCTGTACGAGCGTGTCGACGAAGCGGTCGATCGCGGAGTCGCTCGGGCGTTTCATCCAACCCGGCAGATTCGCGTCCTCGTTCAACGGAATCGCGTTCACCTTCGCGTGCAGGCCGCGGATCAGCTTCGCGAGGAGGACGGCGTCGCGCGGCGCATCGTTGTAGCCGGCGAGGAGGACGTACTCGATCGTGATGTCGCGTCCCTTCTCCAGCGGGAAGCGGCGCAGCACCGCGATCAGCTCGTCGAGCGGGTACTTCGCGGTGATCGGCATGATCTCCTCGCGCCGCTCGCGATCGGGAGCGTTGATCGAGACGGCGAGGTTGGGACGCCGCTCGAGGCGCGCGAGGTCTTCGATGCCGGGGATGATGCCGGAGGTCGACACCGTGATCCGCTTCGGCGCGATGTTCCGATAGAGGACGTCGAGCGTCGTGACGACGTTCTCGAAATTGAGCAGCGGCTCGCCCATCCCCATAAAGACGACGTTGACGACGTTCATGTGATCGAGCGGCAGCCCCTGCTCGTGGACGATCGTGAAGAACTGGCCGAGCATCTCGCTCGGCATCAGATTCCGTCCCGCGCCGAAGAAGCCGGTGACGCAGAACGTGCAGCCGACCGCGCAGCCGGCCTGGGACGAGAGGCAAACGCTCGTTCTCTCTCCCATTGGCATATAGACCGACTCGATCCGCTGCTTGTCGCGCAGCTCGAACAGGTACTTCCGGCTGCCGTCCGGCGCCGGCGGCGTGACTTCGACGATGCGCGGAAGCTCCAGCGTGTAGCGCTCCGCGAGCAGCGCGCGCGTCTCCTTCGGCACGTTCGTCATCGCCTCGAACGAGTCGACGCCGCGGACGTGCATCCACTCCTCGACCTGCTTCGCGCGGAACGGCGGCGAGACGGTCTGGCGCAGCTCCGCTTCCAGCGCGCCAGGCGCAAGGTCGTAGAGGTTACTCGTCGTCACGGGACTGGCCGTCACGGGACTGGCTGAGCGGCTCGACGCGCCGCGCGCTCCTCACCTTGCGCGTCGGGTCGATGCCGAGGGCGCGGAGGAGCGAGAGGTCGTTGACGTTGATGCGGAACTGCGCGTCCTTGCCGGCGGCGTTGCGCGCGACGAGAGCGGCTGTCGGTTCGGGCTGCTGCTCCTCATCCTCATCCTGTTTGTTCAGCCCGATCGTCGCGTCGAGAACGACGTAAAGGTCGTATCCCTCGTCGCGGATTTTCTGCATGTGGCGGTTGACGTCGTCCGAGCCGGAGATCGACTCATTGATCGCAGTGCCGAGATCGCGGAGAAGCTGCTTGATCTTGTCGTCCAAAGTGTCTTCCTGATGCAACCGAGTGTAGTGCCGGAATCGGATCGGTCAAGATTCCGATCTCGAAAAACGCGGCGTACACTATTCGTCCGCGTCCTCCTTCGGCTGCAAGCGCTCGGCCACCGAGCGCCACAGCTCCGACCAGTAAGCAAGGTACTTCCACCGTCCCCATTTCGCGTAGCGCCGCAGCATCGCCGCGTCGCTGACGCTCCGCCCCTTGTGATACGTCTCTCGCACGAAGCGGCGGAACTCCGTGTCGACCGCGATGAAGTCGTGACGCCCGTCCATCGCCAGGAGATGCGCCGCGCCGTACGGCCCGATGCCGGGGAGCGTCAGGTAGCTTCGGAACAGCTCGTCAGTCGTCTGCGACGGATCGCTGATGGCCTCAACATCGATGCTGCCCTCCGCCATCCCGCGCGCCACCAGCACCACCGATTTCGCCCGATATCCCAGCCGGCACTGCTCCTTCAGCTCCTCCTCGGAGAACTTCGCCACATCCTCGGGGATTGGAAAAGCGTGTGCGCCGCTGCGAGTCCGGCGGCCACACTTCTCGACGAGCAGCTCGTTCATCCGGATCGTCTGCCGCCACATCGTGTTCGTCGTCGTGATGATCTTCACCACGTCTTCAAAGAGCGTCGAGCCGCAGAGCAGCCGGCCGAAGCCGGCGTCCGCGACCCAGTCGTGCGCGGGGGACTGCCGCGCGCGATCGTGAAAGTCGGTCAAATCGAGATCGAGCTGAAACATCCGCCCGATCTTCGCCCGCAGCTCGCGTTCCTCGAGCGGAGAGAGGAGAGCGGAGTGCGGAGCAGATGACTCCGAACTCTCCGCTCTCCGCTCTCCCCCCTCCGCTTTGATGAGTCCCCGGCGGCTCGGGAGGACAGCAATGACCAACGCGCCGTTGGAATGCGTAATCTCGACGTCGACGGCACGTCCGCCTAAGACTTCCGCACGGCGCAGGACCCGCTCGCGTTCCGACCAGCGGGTCGGCGGCAGCAGATACCAGCCGTGCGACACCACCGCGGAGGCGAAACTGAAGCCCGGCGGAGTGGGAATGGAGGCGACGGCCGGAATCGAACCGGCGAATAAAGGTTTTGCAGACCTCTGCCTTACCACTTGGCTACGTCGCCAGACTGCGGCGGGACGGCGAGTGTAGTGAACGGCATCCGGAGCGTCAATATTCACCGATTCTCGGTAGTGGGTCAGTTTGATGTTACAGGCTCGCGCCGTGAGGTCAGTTCACGAGTGGTCGAGACATGCGGACCAGTAGGCAGCGATATTCGTACGCGTGGTGCTGGTGAAACTCGTCACTGAACTGGTGAGCGAAGACTTCGTCTTCCTTGAGCAACGTCTGCCAGTCAGTCTGCCTGGATCGCAGATAAGCATTGAAATCGTCGCCTGAGTCCGGCCCGCTACAGAGCGTTGAGTCGTCATCAAAGTGCTTATCGAAGAACTTCTTGACGCAACGTTCCGCGTATTCAAGTCCGCTACGGTAGAACTCCTCTACGTCGGATATTGGCATCACAACCTCCTACGTCACACCGCTGGACCATACACCCGTCGCGAGCGACTCCCTCGATTCGATCAACCCCACCAGATCGGCCATCGACCAGAGATGATCCGTCACGCCGGAAGCCATCGCGGGAGTCTCGTGCAAGGTCTGATGAACGCGGATGAAGTTGTACCAAAACATGTGCAGGCTGATCGCGTGGCAGTGATTTTCGAACTTCTTCGAAAAGCCGTTCGTGAGGCGCGTGAACCGGCGCATGCTCATGCGCATCGTGAGGTTCTGGCGCTCCACGTAGCTCGTGCTGATGTGCGCTTCATCAGGCTCGCCCATGATGCGCTCGACATCGGTGCCGGTGATCCTTCCGGGGGAGTAGCGGATCTCCGCTGATTTGCCGTTCCCGCTCGATCCGTACAGTTTTGTCAGCATCGCGTAGTCGATGTCCGGGCCGAACGCCTCTTCGACGGCGTTGACGTAGAAGCGGTAGCCGTCCGTCGTGAGCTGGATGCGGCGCGTGAGACGCGAGGCGAGATCGCGCGCGAACTCGGCGGCGGCACCGGCGCTGCGCTCGCCGACGTACCACGACACCATCAACTTCGTGTCCGCATCGATCGCCGTCCACGTCCAGACGCTGCCAATCATGAAGGGGCTGGACTGCCGAACTTCGAAGGGGATGTTGCGGTCCTTCCCGTACACGAACGACCAGATTTCGTCGGCCTGAATGCGGCGACACGGCAGGTTGCGCAGGATCGCGTCCTGATACTCGGCACAGACCGTTCCGGCAGATGCGAGCAGGCGGAGGATCGTTCCCTTCGCGACTCCTGTAACGCGTGACGTGGCGCGGATGGAGACGCCATCCACGAGGCAAGAGAGGACGGCGGCGCGCTTGGCGGGAGTCAGCTTGTTCATGCTTGACAATCTATGCTCAGCACTGTATCTTGTCAAGCAGAAACGGAACATCGGAGGTATGCATGGCAGAGAAAAGCGATGACAAAGACGAAGCGAAGGCGGCGGCCGGTCGCCTCGGTGCCGTTGCGCGAGCGGAAAGCTTGTCTCCTGATCAGAGGAAGCAGATTGCGCGAACGGCGGCAGTTGAAAGATGGAGCGCGGACATACCCCGAGCCGTTAACGAGGGGCCTCTACAGATAGGCGACATCATTATCGAGTGCGCCGTCATCGATCCCGGCATTCGACTCATCAACCAGGAGTCGTTCCTGAAAGCGATAGGCCGCTCGCGGACGCCGAAGGCAGGTACCGGCAGCGCGTCTAGAACCTCTGTCGACGACTTGCCGCCTTTCTTGGCCGCCGAGAACATTAAGCCTTTTGTTGACGATGACTTGCGTCAGTCGACAGCGCCCATTCTGTACCGCACTGCCGAGGGGCGGAAGGCGTTCGGCTACAACGCCCTTCTTCTTCCGAAAGTTTGCGATGCCTACCTAAAGTTGCGTGACGCCAGAAAAGACCTGAAGTCTCAGAAGCACGTGATTGACGCCGCCTACCGCCTGATGCGCGGCCTAGCGCAGCACGGCATCATCGCGCTGGTCGATAAGGCCACCGGCTTCGACCAGCAGGAACAGAAGCGCGAGATGCTTCTGATCGTTCAGAAGTATGTCGCGCCCGAGTTGCAGCCTTGGCTCGGTAAGTTCCCGCCTGAATTCTGGCGCGAGCTGTACCGGCTGCGAGAGTTGCCGTGGACGGGTACCGGGAAGCATCCCCAGTATTTCGGTCACCTGATCAACAAGTACATCTACGACCAGCTCCCTCCCGGCGTTCAGGACGAATTGCGGCGCAAGAATCCCGTCACCGAGCGCGGCTACCGAAAGCACAAGCACTATCAGTATCTGACCGGCGAAACCGGTATCCCGCATCTGGACGACCAAATCAAAATGACCACGATGCTGATGCGTATTTCGGAATCGCGGGAACAGTTTGAGGCGATGTTCGACAAGGCGTTCGCCAAGCAAAAACGCATCCCGTTCGCGGTGGAACAGCGCCAGATCAAAGAATGAGTTGCGATTCAGGAACGGAGGTGACCGTGGCAAGCATGACAACAGCGGCCCGGCGTGAGGCCGGGCCATACGCTACTTGGTCGCGCCGTTCTTCTTGGCCGGAGGCGGCGCGGCCTTCTTCAGCGTTCCGCGATTCGGAGGCTGCTCCGATCGCTCGATCAACTCACCGAAGACGCGGTGGGCGTTCACGTTCACGTCGCCAGCATTCGGTTTACGTTTGGCCATGCCAAAGAAATGATACATCGATGAACACGACGAATGAGTTTGAGTTTCCTGAGCTTATCCACGACATTTTGACGAACGAGGCGTTTGATGCGAAGGACCGCCGCGAATTGGAGGAAGTCATTTCGACCGCTCCGCCGGTAGGGAACTGGTCTCCCAACGGCGAGCAATGGCACAAAGCCGGGCGCAGCGAGTTACGAAGTCGGCAAGCTCACATGTTGAGAATCTTTCAACGGTTGCACGAACAGGTACCGAGTGATCAGGCGATTGTGAGATTGATCGAGCACTATTCGAGGGAGGTAACGCCCTCCTAGCTATCCTCTGCCGGTAGGTTGCGCATCACCTGCTTGGTGAACTTCACGAACAACTCCGAAGGGAGGACGCGGAGCGCCGACGCGAGGCGGAGCAGCGTGAGAGCCGAGGCGTTCTGCCGCCCTTTCTCGATTGCGATGATGAACGTGCGATGCCGCCCGCAGAGATCGGCGAGTTGCTGCTGCGTCATGCCGCGATCGACCCGAATCTCGCGGATCGTCTGACCGAGCAGCGCCAACGCCGAGACAGCCATGCGGCCTCGATCGTAGGAGTTGTCCCGTAGGGCAAAGTCGCTTTTAGCTTACGTCGTTGATAAAATACATGGCGTGACGCGCCTCCAGTCGTTCCTGAAGGCGAAGGGCATCAAGCCGATGCGCCTTGCTGCTGATGCAGGCGTGAGCCGCCAGCACCTGCTCCGGCTTCGCAGGGGGACTACGGAGCCGACGCGCCGAGTCATGGTTGCGCTCGCGACGGCCTGCCGACGCATCACGCGAAACCCGGTGCGCGTGGCGGACCTATTCGATATCGGCGAGGACGTGAGCACCGTAGCCGTCGTGACGATCGAGCAGGGGCGGACGTTCGCCGCCGCTTGGATCGAGCGAGCGCGTCATAGCGAAGCGCCTGACGAGGCGTTCGCTGCCGCTCGCGTGATGGTGTGGCCCGAGGACAACCCGGAAGCGCAGGCGCGCTTCAATGCGATCATGGATGACATCCTCGCCGGATTCTGGACAGTGGTCCGTGAGCCGGTTGCGAAGGCGTTCGTGAGCGCGGCGAATCACGTCATCACGTCGAGGCGATGAGATCCAGCCTCGTTACTCACACATAAATTCAAACTGACCCACTACCCGATTCTCTGCGATACTGAGCGGCGGTCCAACATGTCCGAGCCGAACAGAGTGCTCGTCGTCGACGACGACGAAGCGATCCGGAAACTCATCGCCGCGATCCTCCGGCGCCGGTCGTTTCACGTCGACACCGTCGCGAACGGTGAAGAAGCGCTCCGCAAGCTCGCCGAGCACCCATACCGGATCATGCTCCTCGATCTGATGATGCCGAAAGTCGATGGCTACACCGTCATCGACCGAGTCCGCGAGCAGAAGATCGACGTCGAGATCGTCGTCGTCACCGCCGCCGGCGCGAGCCAGGTCAACGCCATCGACCGCAGCCGCGTCCGCGCCGTGATCAGCAAGCCGTTCGACGTGACGCAGCTTGTGGAGATCGTGTCGAGCGTCTGTGCCGACGTGGCGAAGACGTAACCACAACGCTAGGCGATCCGCTCCTCCCGGAGCGCCGACGGCGGCCGCGTGTGTTCGTCGACCGTATTGAGGTAGAGCGCGTTGATGTCGCAGCGCTCCAGCTCCGAGCCCTCGAGCTTCGCGCAAAGCTTCCCCTGGCACATGATCGCCACGACGTCCGCCACTTCGGTGACCCGAAAGAGATCGTGGGATGAGATGAGGATTGCGTAGCCGTCGTCGCGAAGGCGAGTCAGCAGGTCGACAAATGCGGCCGCGGCTTTGGGATCGAGGCCGCTGGTCGGCTCGTCGAGAAGAAGATTGCGAGCACCTTTGAGAAGAGCGATGGCGAGCGCAAGGCGCTGCCGCATTCCCTTCGAGAACGACTGGACGCGTCGCGACAGAACATCGGCATTCAGGCCGACGAGATCGAGCCAGTGCTCGTAATCGATGGCGCCCGTCCGGCCGGCCAACCGGGCGAAAAACGTGATGTTCTGCTTCGCGGAGAGCGTCCCGTACAACGCAACCTGCTCCGGAACGTAGGCCGTTCGGCGCCGCGTCTCGAGCGGCTCGCCGCAAACAGAGATCCCGTCGACCAACGCGGCGCCGTCGCTCGGCTGGATGTAGTTGAGAAAGAGGTTGATCGTCGTCGACTTTCCGGCGCCGTTCGGGCCCATGAAGCAACAAAGCTCGCCGTCGCGCACTGTCAGATCGAGACCGTTCAGCGCGTGAACGCCGTTCGAATATGTCTTGGAGAGGCTTTTCGCTTCGAGCACGGTTCCTCCAACCTCAGGTTCTTGATAAGCGCACGCCCATGTATCCGAGCGCGCCGAGAAGGCCGACGACCACGACCAGCAGGCCGGCGGTCGCGACGTTCTGGACGCGCGGTGTGATGTGGATCCGCAATACCTGCTCCTGCGTGTCGAGCGTCTTTCCGAACGCCGTCGACTCGGGCCGCAGCGTCGCCTCATATTCGCCGACAGGCGTGTCGGAAGGCGGTGTCACGACGAGTTGCAGCAACGTCTCGGCGCCGGGGTTCAGCACCGGAATGACGCTCGGCTGCGTCTGCGCTTTCCATTCGACCGGCAGGTCGGCGGCAAGGCGGATCGTATGAATGGGCCGCGTCCCCTGGTTGAACACCTTCGCGCGGATCGAGACCGGCTGACCCATCCGAACCTCTTCGAAAAGGTTCGCGAGCTGCAGGCCGAGCTTTCCCCTTCCGCGCGGAACAATCTCGAGCTGCGCGCGGCCGGCGCTCTTGTCGACGTCGGCCGGCGCCGATTCGCCGGGCGCGAGGCAGACGACGTTCGGACGCCATGCGTGATCGATCCACGCCTCCGGAACGTTCTTTGGGAGATAGACCTTCAGTTGCAACTTCACCGCGCTGACTTCGTCCGAGAATCCGATCTGGCTGACGCGTGCGCCGCTCTCGTCGAAGAACTCGTAAGTAACGTCAGGCGGCAAACCGGTCACGAGGATGCGGAAGGCGGAATTGCGCAGATCGAGACGTTCCACGGCGAGGTTGAATACCGCCTGTCCGCCCGGTTCGACATCCTGCGAGTACTGCGTCGCGGTGACGACCAACTGCCGCCCGGCCGCATCGCGCAGGAGGTAGACGGTCGAATGTTCGTCGCGCGAGTTGTAGCGGAGCGCGATCTGCACGATGTCGACGTCCTTGAGCAGGACGAACTTGACCACTCTCGTCTGGCCGTTTCGGAGGTCATAGAGATGCGCTTCGTAGGGCAGCGACACCACCACGCCGGCTTCGGACAATAGCGACACCGTGACGTTGTCGATGCGCGCCAGTGACTCCCTGAGGGTGCCGACGTCGTCGGGAAGCTGCCCGGCAATGCGATAGGAGAGAGTGACCGCGATGTATGTCTTGCCGTCCGCGGAGCGGCTCTTCACGGCGCTTTCGACGGTAATGTGCTGTTGCGCTCCTGTGGCGACGAGGACCGCCTGTTCGTAATCGAGCTCCGCGGCGCGGTAAGCCGTCTCCTGCGCCCGGAACGTCGCATCCGAGACGACACCCTGATCGCGCGCCGACCGAGCGCGGTCGTACTCGGCCTTCGCATGCTCGAAGCTCAACCGGGCCTTCTCCACTTGCGTGATCTGCGAGATGCGGTCATCGGCCGGGGCCGCGAAAAGCCCGCTGGCTCCAAGGAGAAGCGCGGCGCACAGAAGCTTTTCAATCGAAGACATAGCGATTGAATCTCCGCGCCGCGAGCAGTAAAAGGATCAGATCGAGAGCGACGAACGCAATCGCGCCGCTCACCGCCGCCTGTACCGCGAGCAAGGCGGGAACGTGATAGCCGGGGAACGACGGCATGAGCCGGCGATCAAAGGTGACGTCGTCGTAGGAAACCCAGGCGACACCCTGCAGTTTGTACGTCCCGTCTTCGACCCAGGGACCGGTGACGTGCGCCGCGGACCGGAACCGCTGCCTCAGTGCGATCGCCGCCTCGGTATAAGGCCGCAGGAATTCGGAAGCGGCACGATAAAAGGCCGTCTGGTTCTCGGCTCCCGCTCCTGCCACGTCAGCCGCCAGCGACGTGTACAGAACGACGGGCGAGAAACCGGCGATGCGCGTGGCGACCGCCGACTCGCGTGCTACTTTTCGGAGGTAATCGAGACGAATCGCCTGCAACTCCTTTTTGTACGCATTCACGAGTTGCTCATGCTGGGCGACGAGATCGGCCTGAATCCGGTTCAACAGCGCCGCCTTCGCGGCCTCCGTCAGGCCCGAGCTCCGCTCGACCGGTTGCAGCATTAGCGAAGAGACGCGAATGCCGGACCCGTAGCGCCGCTGAGCCGCCTCCAGGCGGAGCGCGTGCTCCCGCTGCGTCGGGGCCGGCGCGATTGCGTGAGCAAGCGGCTGCGCCAACGCAGGAACCACCACACCGGCGACGATCCAGCCGAGAATCGCCACCAGCAGGGAGGTGGTCCGGCTTCTGAAGAGCACCGAAATCAGGATACCGAAAGCCGCAATGAACGAGAGGTAGGCGAGCGAGAGGCCGGCAAATGCTAGGCAGCGAATGGAATCGGAAAGCGTCCAGTCGATACGGCCGCTACCGAGCACGATGAGCAGACCGCTCGCGATCGCCAGGACAATGAACGGGACCGCCGCGCACAACGCGCCGCAATACTCGCCGGCGAGGATGGACCACCGTCTGACCGGATAAGAGAGAACGACCCTCAACGTTCCGTTCTCGCGCTGGCGGGACGTCAAGTCGTAGGTGCTCAACAGCACCGCGAGCCCGCAAAGATAGGCGACGACGAACGACCAGTCGAGCGCAAAGCCGCGCGGAACGAGGTCGGTTGCCGCGGAGCTCTGATGCGGCACGTCGAGATAACCGGGAACCGCGACGAGCACGTTCGGCACGGACCGTTCGTCCCCCTCGCTCATGAAGAGAAAGCGGGGAGGAGTCCGCACCAGAGCGACTGCCTCGAGGGTATTCTCCCGCCGCGCCGCCGTGGCGATCCTTGCTCGTTCGTCCATCCGCTTCGAGTAATCGGCGATATTCAGGAAAGTGCCGACGGTCATGACCGCCGCCGCGCCGATCCCGAATGCGATGAGACGGAAATCGCGGATCTGCTCCAGCGCCGTGCGCCAGGCGACCGTCGATATCGATCGAATATCGCTAAACACGGGCGTCATAGCGCGCAAACCTCTGATAGGCCGCGAACAAGAGCGCGGCGTTCCAAATGAGCATCATCAATAGCCGCTGTGCGACTCCCCCGCCCAGGATGCCGCCGGCGACGAACACCTGGTTCTGAGGGATGCCGCCGAGGTCGATCGGAAAGTCGCCGGCGTTGTAAGTCGTCGCGCGTTCCGGATACTGCGCGAGCATGCCGTCTTCCCATCGCACGAATTGCGACTCGGTATCGTGTACACGAGAGAGGAAAGCCTTGTATGCGTCGATCCCTGTTCCGCTCGCCGCCTCGGCACCCGACACGAAAAGCATGTACGGCGATGACGTCGTCATCGCTCCATAGAGATCCGCCTGCCGGATGCGCTGAAGCCCCTCTCGTCCGGCCCGCTCCTGGTCGCGATGTTTGAGCTCGTACGACCCCAACGAGTACTGCATGAGAGTCGCCGAAGAGGCGGGATTCGATGGAGCAACGTCCACCGGCTGAACGAGCGTGACCAGCGACGAGGCGGCGGCAGGCGAGAGCACCGCGAAGACGACCCAAACCACGAAGCTGGCCGTGATGGCCGTCGCCGCGTTTCGTGTCGAAGCGGAGATGAATAGTCCCGCCGCCACCGCCGCCGAAAGGAGCAGCACGAGCATCGCGAGCACGCCGGCCAGCGCGCCGAGCGTTTCGCCGTCGAGGTGAATCCGGCCGGTGGCGGCGGCAAAGGCGATCAGGCCCGCGACGGAGGCAATGACCGGAAGAATCGTCGCGAGCAGCGCCGCCAGATGTTCTCCGAGAAGAACGACCGAACGGCGGCACGGATAGGTCAGTACGACCTGCAGGGTTCCCTCTTCTCTTTCGCGCGCAATGGTTCCGCTGGTCACCAGGAGGGCGGTGAGCGATCCGAGAAGGGCGATCACGCGCGCCGGATCGAAGGAGAACGCACCCTGCGCAGATGGCGGCGCGGTCTGGCGGGACCGGAACGAAGTCGGCCGAAACCGTCCGCCGGTCACCGCGCAGCTCGCGAAAGCATCCTCTCCTCCGCGAATGAGGAGCCGCAGGGGCGCCGGCTGCCGGTCTACGGCGACCGACAACTGGCTGTAGGTTTGGAAGACCGCGTCGGCGTCGTTCTGATGTTTGACCTGATCAGTGTCGAATGCGGCGCTGTCGAGGTCGAAGAGACCGATCGACCGGACCGCGGCCGCGCCGAATACCAGAAAGAGCAGAAGTACAGATCCGAACCACGTAACGCTACGCAGTTCGACCTGAAGACGCTTTCGCACGACTGCCAGGAGTCCGTCGATCATTGAAAGTAGGGGACGAGGTGCCGCCGGTGACGGGCAAAGTTCACTGAGGGCTTCTTTAGTGATTCCCTAAACAGCCGGCGGGCACGCGCTCGCGGTGCACGTTGACGAATCGGCCCAGCAGCACGCCCCGGTACAACAACTGGCGCCATTGTCGGAACAGCACTTCGCCGCCTCGGCGACCTTGGCGGCCGTCGTCAGTCCGATCCCGGCCACGACCATGACGATGGAAAGCATACGAATGATTCGCTTCATACTTCCTCCTCGATTCAATGCGTTATGGGTACAGCAAGTACTCTCACCTTGCCCGTTCGACGCTGATTTCTCTTCGCTACCGGATCACCGCCGCGTGATAGACGGCAGGCGATGCGTAGACGGTGAACAGAACCTCGCCCGACTCCCGCATCCAGACGTTCTGCAGGTTGCCGACGAACTTCGCGGGACGGAAGCCGGAGACGTCACGGCCCGCATTGTCGAGAACCAGGGTTCGCTCGTTGCCGAGCAGGACGAGGACGCGCCTGCTGTGGGGCTCGTATTCGATGTCCCTCGTCACCATCGTGAGTTGCACGCCGTCCATATTCATCGACGCGAACGCGTCCGAAGGCGGCTGCACGCCGACGCTGGCGATCACCTGCGCGAGCTCCGGATACTCCAGCTTCTTTCGCATGAGGAGCTGGCCCGCCGGCGAAAACTTACAGACGAGCGGCATGTAAGCGAACGCCGCCCAGATGTTCCCATCGTCATCGGTTGCGATGCGAACGCGATTGAACATCGCGACGTTCGCATCGAATCGCTTGTAGGAGGGGCCATAGATCTCCGAGGGACGCACGAGCGCGCCAAAACTCCGGATCCTGTGGCCGCTCTTGTCGTACGCCGAGATGAGCGAGCCTAGCTGCGGCTGGCCGAGGAGAACCTCGCCCGTGCGCGTGACGGCCAGACCGAGACTCTTCGGCGTGTCCGGGAACCCGCCCAATGACGTTCCCTTGTCGTCGAAGATCGAGATGCGCTTGTTCCCGTGGTCCTGCACGTAAATGCGGGATTGCGAGTCGACCGCTAAATCGAACGGTTGATAGAGATCGGCCGGGCCGTTCCCGATCCCGCCGATCGTGACCGTGCTCCCGTTTTTCACCACGAGAACGTGGTGATTTTGCGCATCGAGCACGTAGACGCGATCACCACGGGCAATCACCTTCCGAAGCACGCCCGTGCCGGCAGAGAGATTCAGTTTCTCGATGGATACCGCCTGAGCGACGGTCTGCGCCGAACCGATGACTGGGGCAAACGCCATCGCAAATCCCAGCAACGCCAGTACTTTTCTCATTCCTTCACCTCCAGGATGTTTTGAAGAAAGTCGTTCAGGCTCGCGAGCCTGCTGACCTGGCCCGCCGCATTCGTCTCGACGATCACCACGTCGAGGCCATCGCGTTGTACGAGGTCGTCAATGGCCGGAAGATCGGCCGTCACCTGATAGGCATCGAGGTGAAATCCGAGATCGTTCACCCGGCTGCGGAGGTTGTTCGGATTGAAGTAGGAGGTGAAGAGAAGGGCCGGCGTCTCCCCCGCCTGACGCGCGCGCTTCTCGATCGCCCGCTCGACAGCCTTCGCCGTCCCCATATGCGTCTCGAGGGCGCACGCCGTGCAGCGTCCGGTAAAGACGATGCCGAGGAGAGGAGATGCGGGCGGAGCGATGGAGGTGAGCGTTCGAACGTTCGTGACGCCCGGAAGCCGGAACGAATCGCCGACCTTCAGCGGTTCCTGCGGCGCTCCCGCGACCGGCAGATAGCGTTGGAGCAGCAGCTTCAGGTCGCTCGCTCGCGGTTTTCCCCCGCGAAACACGACTTTGCCGGCGGGGTCGAGCAGGTAGAGCTGCGATTGCGTGTCGACGACACCGAGGGTCCTTCGCGCCGTCTCGACGTTGTTCCGGAGCGCCAGGATGGTCGCCCTCGGCGCCGAGCGCTTCACGTATTCGTCGATGATCTGCGGCGTATCGGTCGCGAAGACGACGGCGCCGAGCGACGCTTGGGGCTTCTTCCGTTGGGCGACTTCACTGCTGATCGTATGAATGAGCGCCGCGTCGTACTCGACGCTCCCGACGGCGATGACCTGCCACTGATGCGCCGTTTGGGGGATAGGCGTCTCCCCACGATGGGCCGCGACAAATTGCGCCACACCAAACCCCAGCACTACCACCGCTCCAAGCAAAATTGCCCCGGTGACAGCGGCTTCCTTCGAGAGTCGACGACTCATGATGATCGCCCAGTTGTTCCGGCAGATGGAATTCTATACCTAGACCAGTTACGGAAAAGAGTCAGTGCTGATCTCACAAGTGGGTGTGACGGCAAAGCGGGGTTTCGCTACCCCCCCTTGGGGGAGGTTCGCCCCGTCCGTCTGATCCTTCCATAAGACAGCGAAAAAAGACTTCAGGATGTGAGACCATCGTGCGGGTCTCAGCACATTGGGTGTTACCTCTCTCTTCGAAGAGAACGTCGATGCGATCGAGCGCGCCATCGCGCGCGTGTGTCGCGATGCGCGTCTCGACTTCGCTGCGGCGGAGGACTTCGTTTCATCGGTGCGCGTGGCGCTCCTCGCCGACGACTGCGCGATCCTGAAGAAGTTCGAAGGGCGTTCGTCGCTGGCGACCTATCTGACGATCGTCGTCCGCCGGCTATTCGTCGACGAGCGCCGCGCCGAGGGGCGATGGTACGCGTCCGCGGAAGCGCGAAGACGCGGCGACGCAGCGGTGCAACTCGAACGGCTGACGGTGCGCGACCGCCGATCCTTCAGCGACGCGGCGGAGATCGTCCTGCGCGAGCATCCGGAGACGACGATGCGCGAGCTGGAGGAAGTCGCCGCTTCCTTGCCGGCGCGTGCGCCGCGTCCGGCCGTGGTGCCGATCGCCGAGGGCGACGAGGAACGGTTCGCGAGCGGCAGCACGGCGGGCGACCTCGTCGAGGCGCTCGACGTCGCGCGGCGATCGAAGGAAGCGAACGACGTCGTCTGTACCGCCATGGCATCGATGACGGTAGAGGACCGCGTCATCCTCCGCCTCCGTTTCAGCGGCAACGCGTCGACCGTGTCCATCGCGCGCTCGCTGGGACTCGAGCCGCGGCCGCTGTATCGCCGGATCGAAGCACTCCTGGCGGCGCTGCGGCGCGCGCTCGAGGCGGCAGGGATCGACGCGGCGGCGGCGGGCGGCCTGATCGGAACCGCGGACGACGCACTGAATTTCGGCCTGGGACGGAAAACCGACGATCCGCATCCGTCGCATCAGGAGGAAGGCTGATGATCGATGGATCGAAGCACGGACCAAACCTCTCCTGCCCGGCGCCCGAGAGCCTCGCAGCGTTCGCGGAGGGACGCCTGAGCGCGGCCGAACGGGCTCGTGTCGTCGCGCACCTCGACACGTGCGACGACTGCACGCGCGAGGTCGCCCTCGGGATGCAGGCGGAGGAGGAGGAAAACGTCGTACGTCCGCGGCGCTGGTGGCCGTGGCTGACCGCAATCGCGGCAGCGGTCGTTATTGCGATCGTCATCCCGGTCGTCATTCGAGTGGGGCGCCTCCTTCATCGACCGCCGATCGAACGTCTGGCGGCGCTCTCGCCGAAGGACGCTCGCGCCATCGAGCCGCGCCTCACGGGGGGCTTCGCTTGGTCGCCGTACCGCGGCTCGCAGCGCGAGTCCGGCAACATCGCCAGCGATCCGGCGCGCATGAAGCTCACGGGCGAGGCGGGAGAGCTGCTGCAGCGCGCGCAAACCGACAAGAGCGCCGAGGCGCAGCACGACGCCGGCGTCGCCATGGTGCTCACCGACGATTTGGCGGGCGCGATCGACCGGCTCGACAAGGCGGCGAAGGACTCGCCAAGCGCACAAACATGGAGCGATCTCGCGGCCGCGCGCTACGCCGCGGCCTCGGAGCTCGGACGCGCCGCGCTCTATCCGCAGGCGCTCGCCGCGGCCGACGCCGCGCTGAAACTCGACCCGAACCTTCCGGAGGCTCTCTTCAATCGCGCGCTGATCATCGAACGGCTGGGATTGATCCAGGAGGCGCGCACCGCATGGAACCGCTACCTCTCCGCCGATCCGTCTTCGAAGTGGGCTGATGAAGCTCGCCGCCATCTGGCGGCATTGCCCGCAGTGCCGACGTCGTCGCGATGGACGCACGATCTGCCGCTCATCGAGAACGCAGCCGCGTCCGGCGACGTGCGTACGCTCCATGCCCTGCTGGCCGAACATGCCGCGCGCGCCGATTCGTACGCGGAGATCGAATGGCTCGGCCGCTGGGGCGACGCCGTCCTGCAGAAGAATGAAACGGACGCGAACCGATGGCTGACGATCGCCCGCGCGATCGGATCGGAGATCGCGAGCGGCGGTAACGACACGCTGTTGCGCGACGCGGTGCAGGCGATCGACGCGGTGCCGCCGGCGCAGCGCGAAGTCATCGCCTCCGCTCATTCGCTCCTCCGAACCGGACGGATCGCCGCCACCAAACGCCGGCTCGACGACGCATCGCGCGACCTGGCGCGGGCCGAAGAGCTGTTCTTGCAGGCCCGTTCACCGATGACGTTGATGGCGCGCTTCTACCTCGCCAGTGTGCGGCAGAGCCAGAACGCGCCGGGGTCGCGCGCGGAGCTGACGGCCGTCGTCGCCGAGGCTGATCGCCATCCTGACTACCGGGCGTTGCGTGCGCACGCGCGGTGGGAGCTGGGGCGCGCACTCGGATTCGACTACGACTGGGTCGGAGCCATCGAGGTGTTCTCGAAAGGCGCCGCGCTTTTTCACGACGTCGGCGACCGGGCGAGCGAAGCGTTCGTCGAGACGATGCTCTCGTACGATTCCGCGGCGATCGGCCGTGGCGACGAGTCGTGGAGCTCGCTGATCGTCGCCCTCGGGGCGCTCAGCAGAGAGGGGAGCGAGGCACGGATCGCCTCCGCATTGAATGCCGCGATGCGTGCCGAGCGGCTGGCCGGAAGGAACGACGCAGCGTTGGCGCTGGCGCGCCTTCCGGAACCGGCGCCGGGCGACCCCGCGCAGTTGATTCTCGTCCTCGACGCCATGCAGTTCGAGTCGATGCTCGAATCGACCACCGGGAACGAAGCGGATGGCTCGCGGACAGCACGGCGCGCTTCGGCGCTCGCGCAAGGAATCGCCGATCCGGCGTTGCGCGCCCGCTACCTCGCTGATTTCGACGTCGCGATGGCGGCGGCCACTGTGTCGTCAAACCCCGGCGCGGCCCTCGCGCCGCTCACGCGCGCCATCGACTTCTACCGGCGCAGTGGTTTGCCGCAGTTCCTCCCGGAGGCGTTGCTGCTCCGCGCGCGGTGTGAGTCGCGCATGCGCGACGGCGCCGGCGCCGCGCGCGATCTCGAGGAGGGGATGCAGATCGTCGACCGTCACGACATCCCAAAGGGGAGTACGGGCGGCGGGGTGGTCGACGCGGCACACGATCTCTACGTGGAGGCGTTGCTCCTCGATCTCGATCGTGGAGACAAGGCCGCCGCGTTCGCGGTCGCGGAGCGTTCGCGAGGCGCTGTCGTTACGGTGAGCGAACTGCAGCAACGGCTCGCAGGGAGCGTGACGGCGGTGATCGAGCCGGTCGTCTGCCCGCGCGAGACGGTGACGTTCGCGGTGACTGAGAATGACCTGCAGGTCTTCCGCACCCCGATGGATCGCGGGGCGTGGACTCCGCTCGTCGAAGCGAGTCTCTCGGAAAAAGGCACGACCGCCGCGGCCGCGCTATACGACGATCTGATCCGGCCGGCGGAGGCGGTCGTCGCCCGGGCGCGTGCCCTCATCATCGTTCCCGACCCGCGGCTGGAGTCCGTGCCCTTCCCCGCGCTCTATGACTCGACCGCTCGAAGGTATCTGGTCGAGCGGCTGACGGTTGCGACCGCGCCGAGCGCAGCTTCGCTTCAACGCGATGCAGGTCGCAGCAATCCCACCGTCGTCACGATGATGCTTCCAGCGGGCGAAGGAACGGGCGCGCCCGCGCTGCCGGAAGGGGGACGTGAGCTCGAGGACATCCACGCTCTCTACCGCCGCGCCCGGGCGATTCCGGCGGAGAACGCGACGTTGGCGGCGCTTCGCGACGCCGTGTCGGCCGCGGACGTGGTCCACGTGACGGGACATACGGAGGGGCAAACGACCGGCGGCGAGCATGCGCTGATGCTTGCCGGACCGCACGGAGCGCTCGATCGCGCCTCCTCGCGAACGATCGCGGCAACGCCGATCCGCAATGGTGGCGTCGTGGTGCTCGCCGCTTGCGAGACGCTCCGCCCACCCGCCTCACCGGAGACGCATGCGCTCAGCCTTGGCGCCGCATTCATCGTCGCCGGCGCGGCCGAAACGATCGGAACGCTGACGCCGATCGCGGACCGCGACGCGCGCACCATTTTCCGGATCGTGCATCAACATCTCGCGGCGGGCGAATCAGCATCCGCCGCACTGCGATCGGCGCAGCTCGCCGCAATCCGCGATGAATCAGCCGGCGGGTCGCATACGTGGCGTTCCGTCGCACTCATGACCACGCGGATTTCCGCGTTGAAAGGATAGGTGTCGCAAATGGGTAGCATCACGTTTCGTTTTTCGGGAGTCTGCACACATTTCCGCGGCGGTGTCGTGCCGGGCGTTCCGCACCGCGTCGTTCTCTGCGACCTGACGAAAGTCCAGGTCGGTGCGCTCCAGGTCATCCCGGATCCGGTCCCGGATCCCTCGACCCTGGGGCCGAAACCTGTCCTCTACTACACGACGCCGCACTTCGCGCAGCTCGACCTCTGGCAAATAGAATCGACTTGCGGACAGAATCCGTTACCTGACCTGCCCCCCGACCCAGCCCCTCTTTCGGACCTTCTAAACATCACTAACGTCCTCTTGAACGGCCAGATCGACACCGGCGTTCGGTTGCAAGTCATCAATGCGACCGACCTAGGGATGACCGGCAATATGGACGGCATCTTTTCCCTTCGAGACTTCTTCCCGAATTACGCTCCGTCGAGCGAAGTCGTTCTGAACGGACGTGCGCGCTGCTACCTCGATCTCTTCGGCGGCTGCTCGTGGGTAACCCCTCCCCCGAGCACCAACCCGGATGGCCCACGGGTCGTCTCGATACGGGTCGCCACGGATGGTGCGCCGCAACTGCTGGTCACACCGCTGATCTCCTCGGTGTCTGCGCCGACCGTGATTCCGCTGCCAAGTGACGGCGACTTCACGATTCACGTCAAGAATCTCGAAGCGGACGACACGGCAGGCCACGAATCGACTTTCGAGCAGGGCGCATACGACTACCTGCTCCACTACACGACCGCACAAGGAGGCATTCCGCAGGTTCTCTCCAGCAGGCCCCCCGGTCTCGAGCCTTCTCGGTTCCCGGAGTTGCCGAACGCATCGCTTCCCGATATCGGAAGATCTTTTCAGATCATGGGTGCCGCACTGAACCCCCTGCTCTCGAGCGGCCGGCACCACACCCGGACTCGCCTCAAACTGATGCCCGTGAACTCCGTCACGCCGGCGTGTGCGGACTCGCAGTATCC
>DASYSN010000199.1:0-11218 GCA_036003305.1 Thermoanaerobaculia bacterium | reverse complement strand
GTAATCCTCGACCTGCGTCCGTTCGGCGTCGGTCAGCGTGCGGCCGTAGACGATCACCTCGGCGATGTCGCCGTTCCAGTACTCCGAGTACGACGTGCCGGTGCCGCCGAGGTACATGTTGGGCAGCGAGTCTTCCGGCTTGTCGCCCCACGATGCGGCGAGCTTCGTGAGCGCCGGGTTGCCGTTCACCCAGCCGGAGAACTCCTTCGGCGAGTACTGATCGACGACGATGTACGGCTTATCGGCTTCGAGATTGAAGTAGCCCTGCACGCCCGATCCGGAGAAGAGGGTGAAATTCTTGTCCTCGGCGCGGTCGTCGAGTCCGATGGCTCGGTCGTAACTGCCGTTGTCGTCGCCGTAGACCTTCCGCAGCGGCGACTTGTCCGCCGTTTTGCTGCGGAAGACGGTGATCACGGTTCCTTCCGGCATCCGGGCCGGTGAGATGTCGATGCTCGTCATCAGCATCTGATCCGTCCCGTCGAACTGCACGGTTGCATGGCCGTTGAGCGCGTTTGCGGCAGCGGTGGGCGCCTCCTCGGGCTTCGCGGCTTTCGCGGTCACGTTCGGAACGCTCGCGTTCTTCCACGTGTCGACCTTGCCGTTGGTTGCCGATACGAGCGCGTCGTCTCCGGTGAGCCAGAGCAGGACCCCGTTGGCGGGGATGGGTGATCCCGCAGGCAATGTCGTCGTGGCCTGCGGCTGGGGAGCGGGTGCGGGCGCCGGGGCCGGTTTGGTCTCTGCAACCGGCTGAGGGGGAGGCGCCGTCTCCTCCGTCTTGTGGCAACCGAAGAGCGACAACACCAGGGCGATGCCCAGCAAACGCTTCATAGATCCTCCCGCATGCCGGATCGTACGCTACTCCATGCGTTCCTCGGCACCCTCTCAGATCTTGTCGCCCGGGGTTCTCAATCGATCTCGACTCGGTGCTGGGCCTACCCGCGAAGGGTGCTCGGTCTTCCTGCCCGGGCTGCTCGGTCTTTTTGCGGCGCATGCTTGGTCTTCCCGCTACGGGTGCTAGATCCTCCCGCTACGGGTGCTTGGTCTTCTCGCGACGGCCGCTATGCGTGCCGGTGAGGGGTGCTTGGTCTTCGCGCTAGGACATGCTGGTCTTCCGGGGAAGGCATGCAGGTCTGCCGAAAAGACTGAAGGGGGGTGCGCCGAAGGCCTGAGGGGAGTGCTGCGAAGATATAGCAGGTCTGCAGAAAAGACCTGAGAGGGTGCAGGGAAAGACCTGAGAGGGTGCAAGGGCCCTTTGCGCGCGCGACAAACTGTCCGTGTCGGACGAGCTATACGACTGACCGGCTGACCGCGATCAATGCGGCGATCTCCGATGCGATCGCGGCGCCGAGGAGCGCGGTGATGCTGGAGGAGTCGTAGGGAGGCGAGACTTCGACCACGTCGCCGCCGATGACGCGGAGGCCGCGCAGCGACGCCAGCATGTCGAGTGCTTCGTGGCTCGTCAGCCCTCCCGGTACGGGAGTTCCGGTTCCCGGTGCGAACGCCGGATCGACGCCGTCGATGTCGAACGTGATGTAGCACGGGCGGTCGTCTGCCGTGGAACGAAGCATCTCGAGAAAAGCGGAGCGCCGTTCGCGGTCGTGGAAGGCGCGCATGTCGAGGCGATGGATGCCGGCGTCATGGCAGTAACGGTCGTATGACTCTTCGTGGACCGAGCCGCGAACACCAATCTGGAAGATGCGCGGCCCTTCGAGAAGTCCCGCTTCGAGCGCGCGGCGGATCATCGTGCCGTGGTGATTCCGCTGCTCGGGCAATCCCTCGGACGTGTCGGTATGCGCGTCGAACTGGATCAGCGTCAGGCGCGGGTAGCGCGGTACGGTCGCCCGGAGGATCGGGAGCAGGATCGAGTGATCGCCGCCGAGGGCGATGACGGCGGCGCCGCGGTCCTGGAGTGAGCCAATGACCGCTTCGATGCCGCGGAACGTCGCTTCGTAGTCGAACGCGTTCACCGCGACGTCGCCGGCGTCGACGGATCGGAGACGTTCGTAGACGGCGACCTCCATCGACCGGCTGTAGTTGCGGCAGAGAACCGATGACTGCCGGATGGCGGCTGGCCCGAAGCGCGCGCCGGGGCGGAACGTCACGAGGCCGTCGAACGGGATGCCGGCGATCGCGAGATCGATCGCACTCGTCCCATCGTCGCGCGAGAGGCGGCCGAACGTTTCCGTTCCGGCGTATGCGAGTGGTCCGAGCTGGACGGTCACGGGTGAATACGGCGAATTCTACCGCCTTCATTTCGGTTACGATTCGCGCCCCGTTTTTCCGCATCGAAGGAGACATCCCGTTGTTGACCACGAACGAAATCCGCGAGCAGTTCCTGAAGTACTTCGAGTCGAAGAACCACCGGCGCGTGGCGTCGTCGTCGCTCGTTCCGGCCGGCGATCCGACCCTCCTCTTCACGAACGCCGGGATGAATCAGTTCAAGGACGTCTTCCTCGGCCGCGAGCCGCGCGACTACAACCGCGCCACGACTTCACAGAAGTGTGTCCGCGCGGGCGGCAAGCACAACGACCTCGAGAACGTCGGCCGCACGGCGCGCCACCACACGTTCTTCGAGATGCTGGGGAACTTCTCCTTCGGCGACTACTTCAAGGAAGACGCGATCAAGTTCGCGCTGGAGTTGCTCGTCGACATCTGGAAGCTGGAGCCGGAGCGGCTCTGGTTCACCGTCTTCGAAGGCGACGAGAGTGTTCCGCCGGATGACGAAGCCGCGCGCCTGTGGGTGAAGGCGGGCGCGAATCCGGAGCGGGTCCTGAAGTTCGGCAAGAAGGACAACTTCTGGTCGATGGGCGATACCGGTCCGTGCGGGCCATGCTCCGAGATCCACTACTTCCGCGGCGACGACCTGTCGAAGAACGTCCCGGAGCTGGTCAACGGCCCCGGCGACGACACGATGGAGATCTGGAACCTCGTCTTCATGCAATACGACCGCAGCGCGGAAGGCGTGCTCACGCCGCTGCCGGCGCCGTCGGTCGACACCGGCATGGGGCTGGAGCGGGTCGCGAGCGTGCTGCAGAAGGCGTCGACGAATTACGACATCGATCTCTTCACGCCGATCATGGCGAGGGTCGCCACGATCAGCGACTACCGCTATCAGCAGCGGATGGACGACGAGCTCGATACCGCCGTCCGTGTCCTCTGCGATCACTCGCGCGCGGCATCGTTCCTGATCGGCGACGGAGTCATTCCGGCGAACGAGGGACGCGGCTACGTGCTGCGGCGCATCATCCGCCGCGCGATCCGTTTTGGACGCAAGCTCCCCCAGCCGGTGCTGCTCTCGCAGCTCGTCGACAGCGTCATCGAGTCGATGGGCTCTGCCTATCCGGAGCTGAGCGAGCGACGGGAAGCGATCCTTCAGACGCTCGGATCGGAAGAAGAGCGTTTCTCGAAGACGCTCTCGGTCGGCATGGAGCGCGTCGGCGGAGTGCTCGACGACGTTCGCGCGCGCGGCGAGCGCACGCTCGGTGGCGCCGAGGTGTTCCGGCTGTACGACACGTTCGGAATTCCGATCGACCTGATCGGGGAGCTCGCGGAGGAAGAGGGAGTCTCGCTCGATCTCGCCGGCTTCGAGCTGATGATGTCCGACGCGCGCGCGAAGGCGAAGGCGTCGTCGAAGTTCCAGGCGCCGAAGAACGCCGAGG
The DNA here is from genome assembly GCA_036003305.1 of Thermoanaerobaculia bacterium. Taxonomy (GTDB): domain Bacteria; phylum Acidobacteriota; class Thermoanaerobaculia; order Gp7-AA8; family Gp7-AA8; genus DASXHZ01. Next base: position 7,559 of record DASYSN010000199.1, on the reverse strand, counting down.
TCTTCACGTCGTTGAAGCGGCCTGAATTCGTTGGCTACGACAAGTTCGCTACGTCGTCCGTGGTCGAGGCGATCATTCACGGCGATGCGGAGCTGAGCGCCCTTGGCCCCGACGCCGAGGCGTGGGTCGTGCTCGATCCGACTCCGTTCTATGCCGAATCGGGCGGCCAGATCGGCGACCACGGGACGTTGATCTGGGACAGTGGCCGAGCCGACGTCCTCGACACGCAGGACTATTTCGGCGTGAAGGTGTCGACCGTGAAAGTGGTCAGCGGGATGCTCCATAAGGGCACCACCGTGCAGGCGACCGTGCCGCGCGAGACGCGCCTCGACACGACCTCGAATCACACCGCGACGCACCTCCTGCACAAAGCGCTGAAGGACATCCTCGGCCCGACCGTGCAGCAGGCCGGCTCGCTCGTCGCGCCGGACCGCCTGCGCTTCGATTACACGTGGAACCAGCCGCTGACGGAAGAGCAGATCGTCAAGATCGAGGAGGCGGTGAACGAGAAGATCCGCGAGAACCTCGAAGTCACCAAGCGCGTGATGCCGATCTCCGAGGCGAAGGCGACCGGCGCCGTGTCGATGTTCGGCGAAAAGTACGGCGACCAGGTGCGCGTCGTCAGCGCCGGCGACTACTCGCGCGAATTCTGCGGCGGATGCCATGTGAACCGCACCGGCGACATCGGCCTATTCAAAATCGTGAGCGACCGCTCGTTGGCGGCGGGAGTGCGCCGCATGGAAGCGGTCACCGGCCGCGGAGCGCTGGCGCTCTTCCGCAAGCTCGAATTGAACATTCGGGACTTGCAGCAGCAGGTTCAGGAGCGGCAGAAGCAATTCGACAAGGAGCTCAAGCAGCTCCGGATGCGGCTCGCGTCCGGCGGCGTGAGTGGGGCGCCGGCGGCGTCGGCGGCGGAAGAAGCGGTCGACGTTGACGGCATCAAGCTGCTCGCGCGCCGCGTCGACGACATCTCCGGCGGCGATCTCCGCAACCTCGCCGACACATTCCGCGACAAGCTCAAGTCCGGCGTCGTCGTCCTCGGCAGCGTGACCGATTCGAAGGTGACGCTCCTGACCGCCGTGACGAAGGATCTCGTCAAGCGCATCCCGGCGAACTCCCTCATCGCCAAGCTCGCCCCGATCGTCGGCGGCAAAGGCGGCGGCAAGCCCGACCTCGCCCAGGCCGGCGGCAAGGACGCCGACAAGCTCGACCAGGCCCTCGGCAGCGCCCCCGGCGCAGTGCGGGAGCTGCTCGGCGCGTAACGCAATCTGTGTCCGCTGCACCCGTCCTTGTGCACCTGTCGCGGTTCGTGTAATGTCCATCCCTAATCAGCAACCAGGGGTGGATAGATGGTCAATCGTCACCGGTTTACCTTTCTCGCGGCGGGGGTGTTTCTTCTCGCGTTGATCGGCGGGCCCGCCGTCTACGCGCAGTGCGGGCCGATGGACGTGGTTTTCGTCATCGACAACACGGGGAGCATGACGGACGTCATCGGCGAGGTGCAGAACCAGGTCAACGTCATCGCTGACTCGGTGACGCAGTCGTCGAACGGCGACTATCAGTTCGGCCTTGTGACCGCGCCGCGCAATGACGTCGTGGTGTTGCTCGACCTCGCCAAGACCAACCGCGACGCATTCGGCGCGGCGGTGGCGAAGATGACGACCGACAGCAGTTGCGGCGAGCCGGCCGCCTGGGACGACGGCATCGACACCGTCCTGCACGGCCTCGCCGCTGGACGGAAGACGGGCGGAGGCAACGGGGTGCAGGTCGGTACGTTCACGACCAGCGCCTTGCGGCCGGGCGCCACGAAAATCATCATCGTCATCTCGGACGCCCGTCCGAATCATACGGTCGGTTGCGACTTCACGCCGGGAACGGACGACCAATTCGTTCTCAGTCTCGCTTCGGAGGCGGCGTCGAACGACATCCGTCTCGCGACCGTCTTCGTTCCGACCCCATCGGCGCAGGACTTCGGATTCATCCCGACCATCCAGGGCCTCATGCAGGGGATGGCGGACGGCAGCGGCGGCATCTTTCTCCAGACGCAGCCGGATGCGAGTGACCTCGCCACCGTCATCGAGGACATCATCGTCAACTGCGGCGCTGCCGGCGGTCTCGTCGTCAATCCGACGAACGTTCAACTCGGAAACCGTGAAAGCGGAACGGTGACCGTCACGAACTACAGGCCCGGAAGGAACCCGAGCGCGCTGGTCTACTCGGCCGACGGCTTGCCGGCTGATTCGACGGTCACGTTCACGCCCGTGAATCCGCCGGACGTCGCCGGAACGGATCAGCAGACCATGAAGATCTCGATCGGCCCCGACACCATGGCCGGTTCGTACATTCTCAACGTCCATGCAACCAATCCCGCTAATGGTCGCGTACAGTCGAATTACGTGTTCGTCGGCGTCGACTGCCGGCCGCCCATGATCCTGAGTGCGCCGGGGAACCAGCCGGCCAGCACCACCGCCGACTCGAACGGGAAGGCAAGCCTGAAGGTCGTCCCCTTCGGCAGCGCGGACTTCAAGTACCAGTGGTACCAGGGGCCGAGCGGCAGCACGTACTTCCCGATCGCGGGAGCAACCTCGCCGACGGTGACGACGCCCGCCGTGACCGTACCGACCGATTTCTGGGTTCGGGTGACGAACGCGTGCGGCTCGATCGACAGCGCTACCGCGACGGTGAGTCCAAAGTAGACTCCGAGGAGTGACGGCCACACACCAGTGGGGGACGCAGCCCGAGATGTTCGGGCCGCGGCACGAGCATCGTCTGTCGATGATCGTGAGGGAGGTCGAGCGCGTGCCGCGCGGCGCGCGCCTCCTCGACGGCGCCGTCGGCCTCGGGCAGCTCGCGACGCGATTGCGCGACCGCGGATATCGCGTCACCGGTATCGACTACGCGTTCGACGCGGCGCTCTACTCGACGCGTGCCGGCGTCCCGAGCGTCGTCGGCGATCTCACCAAGATGCCATTCCGTGACGGCGTCTTCGACGCGATGACCACCGGCGAGACGCTGGAGCATCTCGACGACGATGCCGCGGCCGCGCGTGAGATCGGGCGCGTGGTCAAAGTGGACGGGCGTGTCATCGCGACCGTTCCGGCGCTGAAGAGTCTCTGGTCGGCGAGCGACGACTACTACGAGCACCGCCGCCGCTACTCGCGCGATCAGCTCACGGCGCTCTTCAAAGAGACGTTCGCGATCGAGAAGGCGAAGTTCTGGGGATTCCCGATCGTCCTCGCGTACGACACGATCTTCCTGCTCCCGATGAACAAGCGCCGCGCTCGAAAAGGCGTGAATGAAGACGCGGCGCTCCGCTCCATCGCGCGCGCGGGGCGTGCGCGTGCGGCCGTCCGGCTGGTCCGCGCGGTCTTCTCGCTCGACCGCTTCTTCGAGTGGATCCCGTTCGGGCCGGGGCTACTGCTCGTGGCGCGGCGGCGATGATCGTCGCGCGTGCGTCCGAGCTCGACCTCCGCCGCGTTCTCTCCCGCGACGAGGCAATCATCGCGGTCGGCGAGGGGGAGCTGCGCGGCGACGCGCTCGCCTGCGCCTTGCACTCCGACTACCTCGTGCTCGCCGGCGACACGCGCATCACGTTCGATACCCCGGCCGCTTGGAGCGGGGCTGTCTGGAGAATGGGCCGCAAGGCGCTGATGTTCTGTGTGGCGCCGGCAATCCTGCCGGCGATGATCGCTGACGCGCTTGTTCCCGCCGGACGCGATCCGCTACAGTGGACCGTCGAGTGGGTGGGGACGCGCAGCGCAATCGCGCTCGACGCCGCCGCAAACTTGATTCGCCGGAACGGAGGCCCTCAAGGCGGTAACGCCCTGGAGCGAGCGGAGTTCGCGCGACTCTTCGCCGCGGGGGAACCACAGAAAGGACTGGCTGCATGGCTGGAATCGAGATCGACGAAACGAAAGTAGCTGTGAGCCCGCAGCCGGCTGCTGCCCCCACCGGGCAGATGTCGCTCTTCGCCCCCGAAGTGGTCGCCGAGGTGCGCAGGGATCACGCGCGCTGGCGCGCCGATGCGGCGAAGAAAGCTCCCTGGAAGAAAGACTTCACGACCGTGAGCGGCATGGAAGTGAACCCTCTTGGAGCGCCCGACGACGTCGCTGCGCTCGACTTCGACCGCGACCTCGCGTTCCCCGGCGAGTTCCCGTACACGCGCGGCATCCATCCGACCGGCTATCGCGGCCGGCTTTGGACCATGCGGCAGTTCGCGGGCTTCGGTACGGCGCAGCAGACCAACGAGCGCTTCAAGTACCTCCTCTCGCACGGCCAGACCGGCCTGTCGACGGCGTTCCACCTGCCGACGCTTTACGGCTACGACTCCGACCATCACTACGCGGCGGGCGAGGTCGGCAAGTGCGGCGTCGCGGTCGACACGCTGCGCGACATGGAGATCCTCTTCGACGGCATCGATCTCGAGGACGTGACTGTCTCGATGACGATCAACTCCACCGCGCCGATCCTGCTCGCGATGTACCTCGCGGTTGCCGAGAAGCAGGGCGCCGACTGGAAGAAGATCAGCGGCACGCTACAGAACGACATCCTCAAGGAGTACATCGCGCAGAAGGAGTACATCTATCCGCCGCGCCCCTCGATGCGGCTGATCACCGACATCTTCCGGTTCTGCGCCGACAACGTTCCGAAATACAACACGATCTCGATCAGCGGCTATCACATCCGCGAGGCGGGATCGACGGCCCTGCAGGAGCTCGCGTTTACGCTGCGCGACGGCATGGAGTACGTCGAGTACGGCGTCCGCGCCGGTCTCGACATCGACGACTTCGCGCCGCGGCTCTCGTTCTTCTTCAACTCGCACAACGACCTGTTCGAAGAGGTCGCGAAGTTCCGCGCCGCCCGCCGCGTCTGGGCCAAGGTGATGCGCGACCGCTACGGCGCGAAGGACCCGCGCTCGTGGATGCTCCGCTTCCACACGCAGACCGCCGGCTGTTCGCTGACGGCGCAGCAGCCGTATAACAACATCGTCCGCGTCACGATACAGGCGCTCGCGGCCGTCCTCGGCGGCACGCAGTCGCTGCACACGAACTCGCTCGACGAGACGCTCGCGCTTCCGACCGAGCAGTCCGCGCGCATCGCGCTCCGGACGCAGCAGATCATCGCGCACGAGTCGGGCGTCATCAATTCGGTCGACCCGCTCGGCGGCTCGTTCTTCGTCGAGGAGCTGACCAACCGCATGGAGCAGGGCTGCTTCGACTACATCGAGAAGATCGACCAGTTCGGCGGCATGGTCGAGGCGATCGAGGCCGGCTTCCCGCAGCGCGAGATCTGGGACGCGTCGTATCAGTACCAGCGCTCGATCGACAGCGGCGAGAAGCTGATGGTCGGCGTGAATTCGTTCACGATGGAGCATGAGGATCCCTATGACATCCTCTACATCGACGAGTCAGTCACCGGCCAGCAGCTCGCGCTGCTCAATCAGGTGCGTAGCGAACGCGACCAGCAGAAGGTCGCCGACTCGCTCCAGGCTCTGCGCAACGCGGCCGCAGATGAAGGCGCGAATACGATGCCGTTCATCCTCGACGCAGTCCGTGCCTACGCCACGGTCGGCGAGATCAGCGACGCGCTACGCGACGTCTTCGGCACGTACCAGGAGCCGGCGCTGTTTTAGGCGTTTACTCGGCATCCGGCATCCGGCATCCGGCATCCGGCATCCGGCATCCGGCATCCGGCATCCGGCATCCGGCATCCGTTATCCGTTATCCGAAAGCCGGTAAGCGGATGCCGGATGCCGGGTGCCGGAACGTGATCCAGATCACAGTGCGTGTTCACCAACGTGTCACGACACGTATGTAACGAAATTGCGTCTGTCTGCTCCAATGGTGCAGGAGGATTTCCGATGCGTCTCCGTCTCTTGTTCCTCGCATTGTTGCTGGCGACCGTTCCTGCCGTATTCGCGAAAGATGTGTATCTCTCGATCGGCGGCAGCGTGGGTTCGTTCGCCACCGATGCGCGCATCTTCAATCCGTCGCAGAGCAAAGACATCCAGATCCAGGCGTACTTCCTGCCGGTCGGGAACGTCGACAACTCCGGCGTCCAGCCGATCACGATCACGGTGCCGAAGCGCTCGCAGGTGGTCTACAACGACGTCGTCTCGTCGCTCTTCCACGGCACGGGCCTCGGCGCGATCCGGCTCTCGTCCTCCGACGACTTCGTCGCTACGCAGCGCATCTACGCGAACGTGAACGGCGACACCCTCGGCCAGTTCGTCGGCGGCGTCGACGCGACCACGGCGCTGAAGAACGGCATCGTCATTCAGCTCAAGAACAACGGCGGCGGCGGACAGCACGGCACGTTCCGTACGAACGTCGGCGCCGTCAATCCGAACGGCGCGGCGGCGAACGTCACCTGGCGTGTGTACGACAAGACTAACGCCGTCATCGGCTCGCCGCACCAGATGACGCTGCAGCCGTTCGGCGTCGTCGGTCCCACGTCGATGACGGCGTTCGGCGACAGCATCCCGGCGGGCGCCGACCTCTCGGACGCGTGGGTCGGTTTCGTCTCCGATCAGCCGATCGTCGCGTATGGCTCGGTGGTCGACAACGGCTCCAGCGACCCGACGTACGTGCCGGCCAGCAATGACAGCGATCCTCCTTCCGCGACGTCGCAGCCGACGACGCAGGTCTTCACGGTGACCCTCAGCAGCTTCAACATCGCGATCTCGCCGTCGCCGACCGGGCTGAGAGTCGGCGACAAAATACAGTTCAAGGTGAGCTCGAACATCGCCGGACTGCATGGGTTCCGCTTGACCTCTCCCACGGGAGACGACCTCGTGCCGGATCGCGGACCGTATCCTCTGAACACGGTCTTCACCTACAACTTCACGATCCCGGCGGACGGAACGTACTTCTATACCTGCACGAATTCGAGCTGCGGTACGGGACACAACAACATGCAGGGAACGTTCGACGTCGGTCAGCAGTCGATCGATCCGCCGAAGTATTGATGTGCTGGGGGCGGGCCGAGAGCCCGCCCCTGCTCTTTTTCTGTTAATCTTTGCCCCGGAACGGGTTGGGTGTGATGGAGCTATCGCAATTCGCGCGTAGCAGGCGGGGCGGGGAGCTGATCGGAGTCGTGATACTCGCGATCGGAATCAGCCTCGCCGCGGCGCTTGTCTCCTACCACCCGGGCGACTCCTCCGCGTTCTTCACCTCGACCAACTCCACCATCGCGAACTGGATCGGCTATTACGGCGCGACCGTCGCGTGGGTCTTCGTCAGCTTCTTCGGATTCGCGAGCGTCCTCTTTCCCGGCGGCCTGCTCGTCATCGGATGGAATCGCTTCTGGGGCAAGGAGCTGGAGTTCCTGCAGACGAAGCTGATCGGCTTCACGATTCTGGCCCTGGCGCTGCCTCCGATGTTCGACCTGGCCGCAGGCAGCATCTGGTTCCGCGGTGCGCTCGTTCCGTCCGGCGGCTATCTCGGCACGGAGATCAATCACGCCGCCTCGTCGAACCTCAATGCGACCGGCGCCGCGATCGCGCTGATCACGGCGATTCTCATCGGCCTGCTCCTCGCGACGCGCATCTCCCTCGGTGC